>NZ_JBYTDL010000029.1:0-50405 GCF_058791335.1 Lysinibacillus sp. EB271-A1-10B | reverse complement strand
GAAACATTGAAAGTAGCTCATGAATTAAAGGAAATCTATTGTGAATGGTTTGATTGGGCAAAGACAAAGAATGATGTCGTAGAAGTGAAAAAGCGATTACTAGCTTTTTACCGTAAGGTAGAAGAGGCAAAATTACCAGCTTTCTTAAAAGCAATTCAAACATTGAAAAACTGGCAAGTAGAAATTTTAAATAGCTTTAGTTTTGGTTATTCCAATGGCTTCTTAGAAGGCATTAATAATAAAACAAAAGTGATGAAACGGAATGCATATGGCTTTCGACGCTTCGATCACTTTCGAGCAAAAATCTTATTAAATTTAAAGTATAAAGAAATTGGAGTTCATCTGGGTTAAGGTGCTGAAAGAGTACAACACCCCAACATTTTACTTAGAACCCTTTTTTGTTGGTGTAACAATTAAATACTTATTGCTGTCGCTTACGCTTTCGCGCAGGAAAAAGATGTGTTGCTGTCGGGGGCTGTAGTAAGAGAGAATGACTCTATTTATCTGAAAAAAAGATAAGTATATTCGAGAAATTGCATGTAATAAAACCTTACATAGATATTGTGTTTTTTATTCTTATGATGTATTTTAAAAGCAGTTGTAAAAGAAATGTGTAAATTAAAATAACATTGGAGTGGTGGAGAATGAAACATTATACAAAAGAAGATATTAAACGTCGTGTTAAGGAAGAAAATGTGAATTTTATTCGCCTACAATTTACTGATATATTAGGAACGATCAAAAACGTTGAAGTACCGGCTAGTCAATTAGAAAAAGCGTTGGACAATAAAATTATGTTTGATGGCTCATCGATTGAAGGATTTGTACGTATTGAAGAATCAGATATGTACTTGTGTCCTGACTGTGATACATTCGTCATTTTTCCGTGGACTGCCGAGAAAGGCAAAGTGGCCCGTGTCATTTGTGATATTGTTAGACCGGATGGTACACCGTTTGAAGGTGACCCACGTTCCAATCTGAAGAAGGTTTTAAAGGAGATGGAGGAGTTAGGCTTTAGCTCATTTAATTTAGGACCAGAGCCAGAGTTTTTCTTATTTAAGCTAGATGAAAAAGGGCATCCAACGCTTGAGTTAAATGATAGTGGCGGTTATTTCGATTTAGCCCCAACTGACTTAGGGGAGAACTGTCGACGTGATATCGTATTAGAGCTAGAAGAAATGGGCTTTGAAATTGAGGCATCTCATCATGAGGTTGCACCTGGTCAACATGAAATCGACTTTAAATATGCCAATGCTATCGAAGCATGTGATAATATTCAAACGTTTAAGCTTGTTGTAAAAACGATAGCTGCACAGCATGGACTGCACGCAACCTTTATGCCAAAGCCACTATTTGGTGTTAACGGATCGGGAATGCACTTCAACTTATCCTTATTTGAAGGGGATAAAAATGCGTTTTATGATGAAAAAGCAGAACTGCAATTAAGCGAAACAGCACGTAGCTTTATGGCAGGAATACTAAAACATGTACATGGTTTTACTGCTGTCACAAACCCACTTGTTAATTCCTATAAACGATTAGTGCCTGGCTATGAGGCTCCTTGCTATGTGGCATGGTCTGCACAAAATCGTTCACCACTTATTCGAATTCCAGCTGCAAGAGGATTATCAACACGTATCGAGCTTCGTTCTGTCGATCCAGCAGCAAATCCTTATTTAGCAATGGCTGTTATTTTAGCAGCTGGGCTCGATGGAATTCGTAAAAATCTCACACCGCCAGATGCTGTAGATCGAAATATTTATAAAATGTCACGAGCTGAACGTGAATTGAATGGTATCGATAGTCTCCCAGCTTCATTGGAATACGCACTCCTTGAGCTAGAAATGGATCATATCGTACGCGAAGCACTTGGAGACCATATCTTTGAAAAATTCTCGGCTGCTAAAGAAATAGAATGGAATAAATACCGCACACGTGTCCATAACTGGGAGCGGGAAGAATATTTAAGAATGTATTAGACGGGGAGTGTTGGGGCTTTGGGGCTCCGACACTTTTTTTGATCCAAAATGCGAGGAATTGAGTGTTAAAGAAGAAGGCTATCCCTAATCTTCATTGATAGGGATAGCTATTTTTAGTTAGGTAGTTCACTTTGGATAATTAATTTGCGTTTTTCATCTGATAAATCCTGGTTAATAATATATATATTATTTTCTGCAGAAAACCCATATATGTAAGGAGTTTCGAATTTCTCAATTTCTACAAGTGAATTATTTTTCACATGAAATAATTTTCTACAATATTCATCATTATTATAAGAAAAGAACACTTGATTATTAAAATCTGTGTAAAGAGTATTTACAATTAACACTTCCGAAACAACTTCTTGAGTATGATTTGTCGAAGCGTCATAAAAAATCAGCTTACCTTCACCAGTTGAAGATTTAGTAGGGGCGTCAAACGTTAGGTAAACCCATTGTTGATCACTAAGTAGTCTTGCCGAACCAATAAATTCATATGAACTTTTAAATTCTTTTATTTCTTTACTTTTAATATCATACAAATAGAGGTATCCAAAATAACCCTTTTCATCAGTGAATAATATTTTTCCGTCTTTCGCAGACAAATTCATATTCCTGTTTGTATAGCTATTTAAATCATATATACTTATTGTTTCGTCTGTTTTGAGATTCTTAAGCATAACTTGCGCTTTTTCATCTTTTCTGTCCTTTTGAATCCATGCTGCATAGTCTCCAATTAGTATTGGAAAATCATTAGTAACATTTTCTTCATTTTCTTTTGTCAATGGTTGAATTTCTCGCGTCTTTAAATCCATAAAATATGGATTCAAATATCCTCCGTGTTCATCGGTATCAACCCACAATAACCAAGTATCATTTAATTCAACCCCTTGAACTGAGGGCATTTTGAATTTACTGTTAAAAATGGTTGTGTATTTCTGGGTCTTTCGATTGTATTGAACAATTTTATTATCAAAAGAAGGACTCTCTTGGTCTATACTCATATAAATATAGTCAGCATTACCCTTATATGAGTTAATATTAGTAAAAGGTACGTCTACTGTTTTATTAAAATCTTTATCGATTATTTGGTAATAATTTGAACTTTGGGGTTTGATCAAAGCTCTATTTGACTGTACACCATTATATACGGCTTTAGAAACAATAAATAGAAATATAGCTGCACATGATAGTATTATTGTTCTCTCTATTATTTTCAATTGAATCTCTCCATTTAAATTGATTAAGAGCAGATCTCTCTTTCTATGAAAGGGTTGAATTTTTGGTAGCTAGTTATGTAACATCTACTAAAGCTTAATAACTTGTCCTGTTTTAAAAGATTATTATTTTTCTTTTAAAACGGTTTTGAGAATGTTAAATCCTTTTGTTCCAGTACAATGGCAAGAATAAATACAGTCAATCTTTATCCCATTTAATGTATTACCAATTGAAATTATTTCTTCTCTGGTCTTTCCTAAAGTGTTAACTATGGGGAGATCAATTTAATGAAATCCCCCAATAATTGCGTTGATATTCTGATTTGAAAATTTTCGGTTATAGTTTTAGTTATGTTTACAATTCCATGATGACTACAACCGCTAAATAGTACTAACCCATTTTCGTTTTCAATCACTAACACGATTTCGTGATTAAAATCATCTAATTCCTTCTTATCCCCTTTATATAGATTTTTTGTATATTCATTCGAGGGCTCTAAATGAATTTTTTATCTAACTTAGAATTTTCGAGGATAGCAGCAATTTTCAAAAAAAACCTACTTTCTAATGAAGATTAATCATGAATGCTAGACATAGTATATTGGTGTAACTCTTTAATTTAACTTTGATAAATGGAGAATATTTCAATACGCTGTTCTTTATTTTACCATATAAAAGGTATTTTACCTTTATTTATCGATGAAGGGGTGTAGCCTTATTGTTTATGCCCTACTCTTACTACGAAAATATTTTTTTGTGACAAATACTTCCTTTTAATCTATGATTAAAAGAAAAGGGGGAAAATGTATGACACAAGCAACTCAAGTAGTATCGATTCAAAATAATGATATTGTGCAATTTGAACATGATATTAATAACGCTTTATTAGATTTAAACGATTATTTAATAGTTGATATTAAATATAATACGTTATATATAGGGGAGCATAATGTTATACATTCAGCTTTAATTATTTATAAATAATTGATTCAAAGAGGGGGATATAACATGTCAAAAATATATTGGGTATCCATTGCTAAAAGAACAGATGAATTTGAAGTGAAACAGAGTGTCGTTGAAAAAATATTTGCGAAGAAATCGGAGCTTAAAGATTTTCTAGAAAAAGAAGGCTATTGTAAGGCAGCGAGAAATCAATATCTTAAAATCGAGGACGAATTGATATATGAAGCGGCTGTTGAAAAGGTAAAGATGAAATAATATTTTAAATGTTTACCCGCGGGTGACAGGGAACTACCCGCGGAAAAAAGGTAAATATCCAAGATTGAGAAAATGCCAAGTAGCCTAAAATTTATTGTCTATAAGTATCTTCCTACTATTATCAATCCTATATCATGACAATTTCATTTTTTGAAATAATGATAAAAGAAATTGCCTATCTTCAGGGAAGGATAATGTTAAATTGAGTATTTCTTCTTTTGATTTCCACGCAATTTCATAAATTAATTCATCAGGATCATGAATCATCATTTGTCCACCAGTAATAGTCGTCTCAAAATAACGAACTTCCACTGCATCATTATTTTTATGTAACACTTCTCCGACGATGTCTACTACATATCCTGTTTCTTCATACACTTCACGAATACAACACCTCTCAAAATTTTCATTAGCTTCTTTTCCTCCCGATGGTACTGCCCATGTCTTTTCTTCTTCTTTCGTACCTTGCAAAACCATTAATAATTGATTGTCTTCGTTTAAACAAATTCCTGCAGCCCCTTGCCATTTAAGCAATATCAAAACCTCCGATCTATTTATGCTGTTTAATAATAATTTTAACGTATTATGGTTATTTATTGGGTGTTGAAGCTGACATTTATTTAAAGTGTATGTCATGTGAAAAAGTTGATTGTAGTGGAGGCTCATCGAACGCCCCCAGGAAAGCGCTCAGCGGGAACGGGAATCAACCCCACGCTATGGTGGGAGATAAGCCAATAAAAATAAAGCTTTCATTTTAACCAGTCCAAAGTTAGCATAAAAAGACAGGAATAACTAATTTTGATGTTTTATGCTATAAGCAAGGAGTGAGGGCACATGAGTTGGATTGAGTCGATTCAAAAAGCAATTAATTATATCGAGGAGCATTTATTAGATGACATCACAATGGAACAAATCGCACGAGAGGTAAATTCTTCGATTTTTCATTTTCAACGGACTTTCTCGATTTTAACGGATATGTCTATTGCAGATTATATTAGACGGAGAAGGTTAACATTAGCTGCACAGGAGTTAATAAATACAGAACAGAAAGTAATCGATCTCGCCTACAAATATGGCTACGACTCTCCTGAAGCTTTCACAAAGGCATTTCGTAAGCAGCATCAGGTAACGCCTAGTGAAGCAAGAAAGAAGCAAGGACAACTACAATCATACAATCGCCTGGTTATCCAGGTGAGCCTGAAGGGAGCAGAACCAATGAAGTATAAAATCGTAGAAAAAGAAAAGTTTCAAGTGGTCGGAGTAAAAAGAACGTATAATTGTCAAAATGGTGAGAATACGAGAGAAATCCCTAAATTTTGGGATGAGATTAACAGCAAGGGGTTGGATCATCAATTATTTTCATTAAATAATGGAGAAATTAAAGGGGTGCTTGGCGTCTGTGCACCAAATGCCAGCGAACAAAAAAATGGGATTATTGATTATTGGATTGCAACGGATCATATTGGGGATGTTCCAGAAGAACTGAAAGCCATGGAAGTTCCAGCTTCAAAATGGGTTGTGTTTGAAGTACATGGCCCTATGCCGGATGCTATGCAAAATACTTGGAAACAAATTTACTCTGAGTGGTTCCCGTCCAACCCGTACAAGCCTGCCGGGACAGCTGAGCTGGAAGTGTACTCGGATGAAGATCCATTTAGTCCTGACCTTTATTCTGAAATTTGGATTCCGATTAAGTAACAGAAATGAAAGTAGCCAAGAATGTTCATAGATAACATTCTTGGCTTTTATTTTTTACATTAATTTATTTTCTGAAAGAGTAAACATTAATGTCATAAAAAGATTCTTTTGATTCTTCATATTCTTGAAATGTTCCTTCAAACGTAAAATTCAATTTCTCTACTACTTTTATAGAATTACTATTACCAGGCTCTATTTTTGCTACAATTTTAGTGATGCTTAAAGTAGAGAAAGCGTAATCCATCAAAGCGGAAATACATTCGGGCGCATAGCCCTTTCCCCAATGTGCCTTAGCAAAATCATAGCCTATTTCTGCAGTAGCTCCTTCTACGTCAAATGAATTGAATCCACAAGAGCCGATAATCTCATTGGATTCCTTCTCAATAATTGTTAAGCGAATAGCTTTGTGCTCATCAGCCAATTGATCAAAAAGTTCAATCATCTCCTTCGCTTGCTCTTCGTGAGCAAAATTGGTGATATTCATAAATTTAGTAACTTCTGGGTCTGACCAAATGTTAAATAAACTATGTGCATCAGCCATCTGCATTTTTCGTAAATATAATCTTTTTGTGTTCATGTGTTCTATCAATACTTTTACCTCCAAGTTTTTCGTTAAGTTTGGATGAAAAATATTGCTATCTGCGCATAATTCAGTCCCTTCAAATTTCGTGTATCTATTATACAATAATTGTAGTAATTGTTAAAATATTATACTGTATGAAGAGTTACAAAAGAATAGGGGGAATGATAATGATTAAAGTTACAGCAGAGAATTATTCGATTATCAAAGAAACAATAGAAAGGGCGCCAACATTTGTCTACAGTATTCTAGATCAAGTAATAGAAGGTGCAGTCTATGCCGACAATGAAAGCCTTCATTCACTACTGTTTCAAACCAAATCCGGAATATACTACGTTTATGGTGATTCATCCAGCGAGCAAGTTATAAATAAACTCGCGGCTTTACTACAAGAATCGATTGAGGAAAGTAAACGTTTCACATTATTCAGTTATTCAGATGAATGGAGCGCAAAAATTGAGCAACGATTAAATGATTATGTGAATAAATTAGAAAGGTACAATTTTAGCTTCGATATAAATGCTTATAACAATAGAGAGAAACGAGAGTCGCTTGACTATGAATGCATTAAAATCAAGCAACCTCAAATTGACCATAGTTTAGAATTTGAGAATCAATATTATGAGGACTACTGGGATTCTACCGATAATTTTCTAGAAAAAGGCTTTGGTTTTTGCCTTCAGCATGAAAATAAGATCATTAGCGAAGCAGTTTCTATTTTTAGATCTCATCAATTTGCAGAGATTGATATAATAACTGATGCCAATTATAGAGGAAAAGGGTTAGCAAGCTTTATTGCAGAAAAATTTATTAATGATTGCCTTTTAAATGATTTACAGCCTTGTTGGGATTGTGATATTGATAACAATGGATCGTATCATTTAGGCGTTAAGTTAGGCTTTACTAATCCAATGAAATATCCAGTTTTTTACAAAAAAACAATAGATAAGCTCACGATGTAAAAATAACATCGTGAGCTTTCTGTATGGCTTAAAAGAACCGATTGCGGATATCGAAGATATTGTAAAACAATCTAGCATCTTTAGCCATTTTATTATTAGCATTCATTTGAGGTCGTAAGCAATTTTGGAACATTTCATCGCAATATCTTGATCTACCATATCGATCATAACATTCGTCGTGTAATTTGCAGCATGAATCTACAGCATTGGTAGGTCTACCTGGTCCTGAACACCCTGGTCCGCAGTATTTATAGCCAGGGTAGCAAAAACCAAATTTGCGTTGTCTGTACATCGTCTATTCTCCTTTTTAAAAGAAATAATTGTTACTATAAAATATGAAATTTTCGCTTTTAGAAAGGGATTAAAAACTAATGTAAGTGAAAAAAGGCATTAACTTATGAGAAAAATCTATAAATGTAAGGTTCCTGTAAGCTTTTAAAAAAACTATTGTAAGGATGGAAAGCTATGATAGTCATACACAGTAAAGTTTGAAAGATAAGGAGTTTTAAAAATGAATCCATCCGTACCTCAAAAAGAAAGAATCGTATCCTTAGACATTATTCGTGGGCTAGCGTTATTTGGCATTTTGTTCATAAATGTAGCGGCCTACCAGGTAATAATGGAGGGAGGACCGATGCCTGACTATAGTGGAGTTAATGGTATTATCGATACGCTCATAGATATTTTTATTGAGAAGAAATTCTTTTCAATTTTTTCATTCCTCTTTGGTGTAGGTTTTTATATTTTTACTTCACGTGCAGAAGCGCGTGGGGATAAACCAAAATGGCGTTTTGCAAGACGTTTATTAGCTTTATTATTAATTGGCATTGTTCATATATTTGTTTTCTGGGGATCAATCTTAGCTATGTATGCAGTAATAGGTTTTTTACTGATACCTTTTTATCATGCAAAGATTTTAACAATTAGTAAATGGTTATTTGCGATTATTACTGTTCATATCCTGTGCATTCTTGGGCAAATATTGATACCAAATCAAGAAGCCTTTTCAATTGTTTTTGGATTATTAGGAAATGATGCAATTACTATTTTCATCATGTTTTTAACTGGTTTTTTAGTAGCGAAAGCTGATTGGATTAGTCATGTAAGTGAATACTCAAAACAAATAAAGTGGCTACAATTTGTGACGTTCCCACTTTTTGTTGGCATTTCAATATGGATTTGGTTTGCATCTCAAAGTGAAGATCAAAGTTTACAATTAATTATTGGATTAGGTGTAATTCCTACAACATATTTTTATTTAGCTTGTCTATTTCTTTTGTTAGAGAATAAGAAAATTGCAAAGCTGCTTAAGCCAATAGGACGAGTTGGACAAATGGCATTTACAAACTATTTAGCTCAAAGCTTTATTGGCCTAGCTATTATGTCTGCAATGGGGCTTGAAGTTGTTTCGCCTTCTGATGTAGTAATCATTGCAAGCATCACTTTTGTCATTCAAATTATCTTTAGTGTCATCTGGTTCAAATTCTTTAAAATGGGACCATTTGAAAAGCTATGGCGCTTTATGACATACGGAAGAAAAGCAGTACCGAATAAATAATTTGTATAAAACTCCCTGATGGTGAATGAATTCAATCCATCAGGGAGTTTTTAGTGCAATAATAATATGTATGAATTTGTAAAAAATGAAACCTAGAGAAGTAAACATCCGTAAAGAAGGTATCGAGATAAAGGAGAAATATAATATGGCAAAACAAATGAAAAAATATATAGCAGTCACAACTGCGTCATTTATGGCTATGCAATTAGCCGCGTGTGGGAATACAGAAAGTCAAACTGTCGAGGAATCCTCTGCTCCTTCAACGGATACAAATAATGTAACGGAAGAAAACAATTCGGCAGCTACAGCTAGTGATGATTTACAAAGTGTTTATGACAGCGACATGGCAAATGCATGTGATGAATGGAAAGAAAGTGATGATGGCTCCTTCGAATGTTTAGATGAAAATTCGCCTCATTATGCACATCATTTCTTTAATGGACTTATGTATGCAACTACCGGTGCATTGATTGGAAGTGCCATTTATAAAAGCCGCAATCTAAAAAATGGTACAGATCGAGAGGATAAAAGTGGTGGTTCAGGTTCAGCAATGCCACGTTCGACTAATAGTAATACTAGCGAAAGTAAAAATACAAATGGAATCACGACGAACGGCTCTCAAAATTCGTCTGGCGCAACATCTAACAGTTCAAATAACTCAACAACAAATAGCTCTCATTCAAATACAAGCGGTTCCAACTCTTATTCGAGTGGCAAACGTTCATTCTCAAATAGTTCAGATTCATCTTCGAATAGTTCTTATTCAAATCACTCATCAGCCAGTACTGGGAAATCAGGTTTCGGCTCAGGTGGTGCCTCTCGAGGTGGCTCTTCATCTTCTTAAAAGGAGAAATCAATATGGACAATTATTTTCAACAACGCCAAGCATTTTATTCTCAATTTCCTGATTTTTTTCCTGACTTTGAGAACCTAGAGTACGCCTTATATGATGTAATGGATTTACCTAAAGAGAAAATCGATGAAATTAACTATGCATCTACTATACTCTGGAAAGTATTTTTGAAGGTGGGTAAACAATTTAAGCATTTATCGGATGAACAACTTTTAGCACTGGGCATTCGTTCTGAAATGCTGCCCTATATCCAATTGGATTATTTACAGCAACAATCGGTACTGGCACGCTTTGATTTTATTTGTACAGAGGACGGACAAATAAAATGTCTTGAATTAAATGGTGAAACACCATTTCTTGTCCAAGAAACCTTTGAGATAAATGAAACGCTTTGTCATCATTTCGGATTTGATAGCCCAAATGATGTTTCGGCATTACAGAAAACCTTGTCTAGTGCACTCTTTGCAGCTATGAATTATGTAAATGATTTGAAAAAACCTAAAATCATTATCACAGGGAAAACGGCAGCGGAAGATTATGAGGAATACTGCCAGATACAGTTTTTAAAGAAATGTATACCTTTTGATGTAGAATATGTACCTATAGAAGAGCTAATCATTTTCTCTAGTAATACGGCTAATATAGCTCGAGGACTCTATACGCCTAAAATGGAGAAAATTGATATTTTGTATCGCCCTGCACATCCAGTAGAGTTTTTAATAGATGATGTGTCTTCCGACGGTGAGCGTATTGGTCTACATTTATTAGAACTTGTAAAAGATGGACAGCTTGCTATTATCAATGCACCCGCTGCATATGTACTGCAATCGAAAATTTTATTATGGCTGATTTGGGAAAGAAAAAATGATCCTCTTCTTTTTAATGCAGAAGAGCGAGCGGCCATTCAGAAATATATGTTACCAACATATGTTTCGGAAGAGCCCTTTGTTCAGGAAAATATGCCGTTTATAAAGAAACCTGTCTATTCACGGGAAGGGAATACTGTAGAAATTTATGCAGGAGATGGTACGAAAACGAATGCCTCTGCGCATACCCATTATGATGATAATTTGTTTATTTATCAGCAATATGTAGAAATGCCTTCAATAACGATAAAGCTTAAAGAAGGATTACAAACAAAGAAATGGTTAATCGGCTCATTTATCGCTGATAATCGTGCATGTGGCTTATCTTGTAGAGTAGGCAATCAAATTACAGAATGGGATTCTCACTGGTTAGCCGTTGGATATAGGGAAGAAAGCTAAATCAAAATCGGCGAAGCTCTATAGAAAGTTTCGCCGATAATTATATCTTTATTCATTCCAGCCTTTGCAAACATCAACCCATTCTTGATATGGAGTATAGGTCTCTAATTCAGAAATAGTAAGTTCAATGGCGGAGTTACTGCTACCACATGCAGGGAATACTGTTGTGAAGCGTTTGAGTGATTCATCTAAATAAATAGCAACCCCCTCATTCACGCCAAAAGGACACACACCACCTACATCATGTCCGATCTTTTCGAGTACTTCATCTTTCCCAAGCATTTTTGCCTTTGAACCAAAGACAGCTTTATATTTTGCATTGTCGACTTTGGCATCACCTGCAGCAACAATTAATATCGCTCCATCGTTTACGAGAAACGATAAGGATTTTGCAATGCGTTCTGGCTCACACCCGAGTGCCTGTGCTGCCAGTTCAACAGTAGCCGAGCTTTCGTTTAGCTCCTGTATTTTATGTTCCGCATTCCATTGCGCTAAATGCTTACGTACTTTTTCAATTGCCATATGTAATACCTCCTTACAATAATACATTTCATTTTAACATAATTTTCTGAACACATCGCTATTTATCTTTCTGATTAACCTTGGCTATGTCTCAGTAGAAAAAAGCTGAATAATTTGCTATACTAATAGCATAATCAAATATGAAAGTTTTCTAGGGTTCCGTAGCAAATGCTAGTCTGGTCCGAGAGAAAACCACAAAATTGATTTTGTGACACGGAAGGATAAAAGCCTGGGAGATACTGTTTACAGCAGTGTTTCTTAGGCTTTTTTTTATTTGGCTACTGTGGGAAAGGAGTTTTGTTCAGGGGTAGACAGCGTGAAGTGATTGGGTATCCTGAAGAAGTGATCAGTTAGGTCAGAAAATCGCTCAACATCCGTGTTTTTAACAATAAAATGGAGGAATTCGCAATGAACAAACAATGGTTAAGTGTCGTAATTGCTGCTTTTTTTGAAGTTGGCTGGGTTATAGGTTTAAAGCATGCAGGAAGTGTAGTTGAATGGGTTGGTACTGCTATTGCAATTTTTATTAGCTTTTATTTATTAATTAAGGCTGGAGAAAGCTTGCCGGTCGGGACTGTTTATGCAGTATTCGTAGGCTTGGGGACAGCGGGTACTGTGTGTGCGGATAGCTTATTGTTCGGAGAGCCATGGAAATTAGCCAAAATGTTATGTATTGTCGTTTTACTTGCAGGGGTCGTCGGTTTAAAGCTTTTGACCGGGGAGCCTACAGAAAAAGAGGTGAATGAATAATGGCGTGGATTGCATTAGTAGCTGCGGGGCTATGTGAGATGATGGGTGTTTATATGATTAGTAAATATAATGATACTAAGAGTACTAAAAATTTGGTGTTATTGATTTTTGCATTTACCTTGAGCTTTGCTGGCCTTGCATATGCCATGAAAACATTACCGATGGGCACAGCATATGCTATTTGGACAGGAATCGGAGCAGCGGGTGGAGCTTTACTCGGAATGCTGTTTTTCAATGAATCAAAGGACTGGAGACGTGTTGTTTGCATTGTCCTTGTTTTAGGGGCAGCGATTTCTTTGAAATTATTGTCTTAGTTAATGGATTAAATAGTCACCCTGCATCGGTTTAATCGTTGTGGGGTGACTTTTTTTATCCTCACTTAACGACAAAAATTCGCTAATACTTTAAAAAGAAATAATAAACATTTGAATATTATGCGTTATTTGTTAAAATAAGGATAATGAGATAGATATTAATTATTCGATTCTGTTCATAACGGAGAAAGATTTTTATAGAGTAGCCTTAATGTTCTTCAAATAAGATAAGAAAAATTAATAAAAAAGACAGACAACTTTTGGTGAGTTGTCTGTCCATTTTTAAAAATTATTTTTTTACATCCTTCGTCCATTCAGCAACTTTATCTGGATTAGCTTCAACCCAATCTTTAGCAGCTTGTTTTGGGTCTTTGCCATCCATAACTTCAAGCATAACGCTCTCTAAGTCTTCTGAAGTCCAATGGAAGTTATCTAGCACAGAATATACATCTGGTTTATCTTCTTTTAACCCTTTACGTACGAATGTGTTAATTGTTTCTTGTCCACCAAAAATTCCTTTTGGATCTTCTAAATATTTAAGGTCATATTTAGCGAATTTCCAGTGAGGAGACCAGCCAGTCACGATGATGTCTTCTTTATTTTTAATTGCTTTAGCAAGAGAAGTTGTCATAGCACCAGATGAAGATGTTATTAGATTCCAATCTGCTAAGTTATCGTATTCATCTAAAGCATTTTCTGTAGCAGCTGTAATTCCAGCACCAGGCTCGATACCCGTAATTGTGTGATCTGCTTGATTTTTTAAATCTTCAATCGAATTAACGTTCATATAGCTTGGCACTACTAGACCTATTTTTGCACCAGCAAGGTTTTCGCCTAGCTCATCAAGATCATTCTTATATTTTTTGTACTGTTCTCCATGAGTATTTGGTAACCAAGCAGCAACCATACCATCTGCATCACCTTTTGAAACAGCCTCCCACATAATTGCATTATCGAGTGGTGTTAAAGTTACATTGTAACCTAAATCCTCTAGCACCTGCCCAACTACATTAGTGGAAGCAATTTCTGTATCCCATTCAACGTAGGCTAGATTGACGTCTTTTGAGTTACCATCGCTCTTACTTGAATCATCCCCACTACATGCAGCTAGCAAAAAGCCAAGCCCTAAAGCCATTCCTAATTTAGTTAAAGTTTTCAGTTTCATTGAATCTTCCTTTCGTATATTAATAACGTAAATCTTAGCTATGAAAATGAAAAACTAAGACTTTACTAATAAATTCCTTGTTTTTCTATACGGCTTTCTTCTTATTAAAACTTTGCGTTAAGCGGTCTATAATAATGGCGAAAATAACAAGACCTAGACCTGCAACGAAGCCATTTCCGACCTGTGTACGTTGTAGTGCAGTTAATACTTCACGTCCTAGACCAGGTGCACCAATCATTGAAGCAGTTACAACCATTGAAAGTGATAGCATAACAGTTTGGTTAATCCCTGCCATTATAGTTGATTTGGCAAGAGGTATTTCAACTTTAAATAGTTTTTGTCTTGAGGTACTACCATATGAATCCGCAGCTTCTACCAATTCTTTTGGTACTTGGCGAATTCCTAGGTTCGTCATTCGTACAGTAGGTGGTAAGGCAAAAATAACGGATGCAAATACGCCAGGTACTATTCCAATACCAAAGAAGGCAACGGCAGGAATCAAGTACACGAAACCAGGCATTGTTTGCATGAAATCGAGTATCGGCTTAATCACATTTTCAGCTACTGTTGACTTGGACATTAGAATGCCAAGCGGAATACCTAAAATGATGGAGATGATACTTGAAAAGAGCACGAGCGTAGTTGTTTCCATAAGATGTGTCCATAAGCCTTGATTATAGATAAATAACAAACCAATTAATGAAAACGTTGCGAGCCCGAATTTTTTGCCGGTAACGAAAAAGGCAAAAATGACAACAAGTAAAATAAGAATAATCGGGGGAATGCTAACTAATAGATCAGTGACCTGATTCATGAGTAGTTTTCCATTTTTTTGAATCAAGTTAAAAAACAGTGAAAAATTACTCGTCAACCAGTCCATAACTGATTCTACCCACGTTCCTACGGGTATAGCTGGGATATTGTCTAAAAAATTATTCATCTGCTACTACCTCCTCATCGCTAGTTGAAAGTGCTTCGATGACAACGCCCCGGATGAGAACACCAAGTAAGCGCTCATTTTTTACAACTGCAATAGGAGTAGGAGAATTATGAATCATGCCTAAAATATCTTGTAAAAGCATATCTGGTGGAACAGTCAAGATTTCAGATTGAACAATTGAATGTACCGTTTGTTCTTGTCTTTTAGCTGCAGCCCGAGCGTCGTCAGCAGTAATAAAGCCTTTCAAATGTCGATTTTTGTCAACGGCCATTAGTAAGCTAACCGTTTCTTCGCGCATTCGTTTAAGTGCCACGGTCGGTCCATCTACATCTATATTGACATATACAGGTCGAACCATTGCATTTTCAGCTGTTAATACTTTAGAACGATCGACGTCTTCTACGAAGGTTTTAACATAATCATTTGCGGGATTTGTTAAAATTTCTTCTCCAGTACCAATTTGAATGATTGAGCCATCTTTCATAATAGCGATACGATCACCAATACGTAATGCTTCATTCAAATCGTGTGTGATAAATAAAATTGTCTTTTTCACTGTACTTTGTAAATCGAGTAACTCATCTTGCATTTCTTTACGAATTAATGGATCGAGTGCAGAAAAGGCCTCATCCATTAGTAATATTTCAGGGTCGTTTGCTAGTGCACGTGCTAATCCAACACGCTGTTGCATACCACCTGATAATTGATTTGGATATTGGTCCTTATAAGCAAGTAAGCCTGCATTTTCGAGAGCCTGCTCTGCTTTGGCTTGTCGTTCTTCTTTAGAGATGCCTCTAATTTCAAGGCCATATTCAGTATTTTGAAGAAGTGTACGATGGGGGAATAAACCGAAGTTTTGAAAGACCATACTCATTTTATTTCTTCTTACATTTCGTAAACTCTCTTTACCCATTTTAGAAATATTTTCTCCGTCGATAAGAATATTTCCGCTTGTAGGCTCGATAAGCCGATTTAAAAGTCGGATAAGTGTTGACTTCCCACTCCCTGATAGTCCCATAATAACGAAGATTTCACCTTCATTTACTGTAAAACTTGCATCGTATACACCAACAGTTGCCCCTGTTTCTTTTAAGATATCAGTCTTGCTTTTTTGTTGCTTGACGAGTTCTAATGCTTGGGGAATATGTTTCCCGAAAACTTTAGAAACATGCTCCACTTTTATTTTTTCCAATAGAACCATTCCTTTCGTAGATCAATATCGCCTTGGCGTAAATGGCTTGCTTCACTTACGCACAGATAATATGCCACTGTACGTGACATATTAGGCTTAGTTCTTCTAGTACAGTAGGCGTTTGGACACCTACTGAATGAAGATAAATACTATTTGAGGATAATGATACCCAAATATGAACAAGTAACAACTTAACCCTAACAAAGAGTTGTTACTTTTGTCAAATCGACAAAATAGAAAAAATCCGCTTAAACGCTGTTATACCAGCGCTTAAGCGGATTTTAATTTGGATATAAAAAGCTCTGAACTCGAGCGAAACTTTCATCATTACCTATAAAGTAAACGATATCTCCTTCTTCCAATGACACATATGGACCAGGTGATAGTAATAATTCATTTTTACGACGAATTCCGACAATCGTGCTAGATGTATTTTGCCAAAAATTCAATTCCTGAACTGTTTGGTTGATACAAGGGCTTTCAGCTGTCATCTCTAATTGATATGGGATAAATGGATTGACGGATCGGAAATGTTCAGTTCGACTAATAAGTTGTTTAGTCTTATCCTGTAGATTTATTAATTCTTGGTGTTGCTTCTGAATGCTAGTCATAAGCTCATGCTGTAGTTCATGGACAGATTGAACATCCTGGAATTGTCGGACAAAAGATGCAGCCTTTTCATAGGAGATGATAATAACTCCACTACCTTTAGTTGCCTCCACAATTTCCAAGTCTTGCAAAACGGCAATTGCTCTTCTGGCAGTTTCCGAAGAGACATTGTATTGGCTAGCTAGAGACGATCTTGCGTAAATTTTATCGCCAATTCTATATTTTCTTTCCACGATTTTTGAGGCTAGGTCGACAGCTATTTGTTGGTATTTTGGCTGCTTCACCTGAACATTTTTTTCAAATTGCATTCTTAACTTCCTTTCGTCATTACAGTTGCCACAGCTTATTATAGACTAGCCTGCACAGAAAAAATAGCACCTCCATAAGCTATTAGTATATGATTACAACGTAATGTAGCAGTTTTTGTTTCTAATTAATTATTTTTAATAGAATAGGAGCTGTAGTTTGACAGTTTTTAGTTATTATTATAAACTAAGTTACGTAATGTAAGTGTTGTGAAAATACAAGTGCTCAGTTAGTATATGAAGCTAACTGTTTAACAATAGAAGGTTGGAGAAAATATGACAATTACTACTAAAGTTTTGGACATAGTGAAAGATAAAATGACGATCGTGAAACAATCTGAATCTGAAAGTATTTGCCTAGTTGGTCCAGTGAAATTACCGGTAAAACAGGGTGAATTTTCTGCGACATTTCAGTGGTATAACTGGTTAAAAGTAGGGACGAATCAATCAAAAGAAGAAATCATTGATGGATTAGCATCTGCAAATTTAGCTTTTTTACAGCAGTCATCAGTGCTTATTTATGGAGATTTTGCACATGCAGAGAATGCTTTAATTCGTATGCATAGCATTTGTCATACAGGTGATATTTTTGGAAGCCAGCGTTGTGATTGTGGCTATCAATTACAGGAATCGATGAAAATGATTGTGGAGCATGGCTGTGGTGCTATTTTCTATTTAGCAGATCATGAAGGTCGTGGTATCGGGCTATTCTCGAAATCGCTCGCTTATTTATTACAAGAAGAGGGGTTAGATACTGTTGAAGCAAACCATGCTCTTGGCTTCCCGGACGATACCCGCTCTTATGAAGATGCCATTACTGTGTTAGCTGCACTGCGCTCAAAGCCAGTTACACTGATTACCAATAATCCGAAGAAGCTTGCCGCGTTACAGGCGCATGGTTTAGCAGCAGAAGGACATGTCCCATTATGGGGAGGATTAACGGAAACAAATCGTTTTTATTTAGATACGAAAGTAGAGAAATCTGGACATTTGCGCGAAGAGAAGTGAATGGAGGAACGATGATGACAACAGATGAAAAATATATGCAGCTAGCACTTGATTTAGCTGCTAGTGCAAAAGGAAATACGAATCCCAATCCATTAGTAGGCGCTGTAATCGTCAAGGATGGTGTAATTGTTGGAACAGGTTTACACAGAAAAGCAGGTGAGCCACATGCAGAGGTGCATGCATTCCGTATGGCTGGAGAACATGCTAAAGGTGCTACACTTTATGTAACTCTTGAGCCATGCTCGCATTATGGAAAAACACCTCCTTGTGCAAATTTAGTGAAGGAATCTGCAGTTAGTCGTGTTGTTGTGGCGATGCAAGATCCTAATCCGGCTGTTGCTGGACGTGGTATTCAACTGTTACGAGATGCGGGCATTGAGGTAGAGGTAGGTGTTTTAGAAGCACAAGCTCGCCGTATAAATGAACGTTTTATTCATAATATGCTAACAAAACGACCATTTATTATTTCGAAATATGCGATGACTTTAGACGGAAAAATAGCTGCTCATACGGGACATTCCAAGTGGGTAACTGGTGAGGCAGCGCGTGAGGATGTTCATCGTATTCGTCATGAAGTGGATGGTATTTTAGTTGGGGTTGGGACTGTTTTAGCTGACAATCCATCCTTAACGACAAGATTAAAAGAAGATTATGGGAAAAATCCAGTACGCATTATTATGGATAGCTCACTTCGTACACCGGTGCATGCTAATGTCCTAAATGTAGAAGAAGCGAAAACAATTATTGTATGTAGTGAAAATGCCAATCCAGAAAAAATAACAGCATTTGAGGAAAAAGGCGTAACTGTATTGCCAGTTCGACATGAATCTGAGGGGCTTGTTGTTGATGATATGCTTGAAAAACTATATCAATATGGCATTACGGATATTTTAGTAGAGGGTGGAAGTACGATAAACGCTTCATTTTTACAGCAAGGTGCTATTAACAAATATGTAATCTACATAGCGCCAAAGATTCTCGGTGGTCGTTTATCTTTAACACCGATTGCTGGTCACAACCCAACTTCTATGGATGAAGCGTGGGATGTAGAATTTGCTTCGTTTGAGCAGGTTGGGCAAGATTTACGTATCATTGCTTATCCCAAGATAGGTGAGGAAAAGTGAATTATCAAGCAGATGTTTGTATTGTAGGGGCTGGGCCAGGTGGAGCACTTCTTTCGCACTTACTAGCGAAAAAAGGTCTTTCTGTAATCCTACTGGAAAAAAACGCAGCACTGGGGCAGGCATTTCGCGGTGAGCATTTAAATGAAGAGGGTGAGGCAGTTTTAAAAAGTCATCAACTTTTTGAAGCGGTCGAGGCACTCGGTTTATTACGTATGAGAAAGCTTGAATATTACACAGAAGGTAGAGTATTTAAAACTATTTTTCCTGATGAAGCTGTAGGACATTTAGGTATTCATGTGCCGCAAGCAAATCTATTAAAGGGAATTTTACAAGAAACACAGCATTTTCCGCACTTTTCGTGTTTCCTAAATACGAAGGTGACGAAGCTCATAGTTGATTCTTTTGGCAGATATATAGGCGTCATTGCAACAAAAAATGGGGAAACAATAGAAATAAATAGCCGGTTAATTATCGGTGCTGACGGTCGTTACTCTACGATTCGTAAGCAAGCGCACATTGAAAGTCAAAAGCATAAGCATGGTTTTGATTTATTATGGGCAAAAATTCCTGCACCTCACGGGTGGGAGCCGTCGATTAAAATGGCTTTAATAGGTGATAAGCAGCTATCATTGTTTACGCAGGTAGGTGGGTTTATTCAAATCGGCTGGAATATTGAACAAGGAAGTTTTCCTCAGCTTAGAAAAAATGCATTTACACCATTTATCCAACAGCTTTCAGAGCAATTTCCGGAACTATCCGATACTGTTAAGGAACATATCCGATCTTGGCAAGATTTTGTATTGCTCGACGTATTCAGTAGTCATTGTGATTGCTGGGGGACAAAGGGGCTTGTGCTATTAGGGGATGCTGTTCACACGATGACACCAACTGGGGCATTTGGTCTCAATAGTGCACTCAAGGATGCAGATTGTCTTGCATCACTATTAAATAAAGATATGCTTGTTCATTTTAACGTACAAGAGTTTCAACAAATGCGCAAGCAAGCTATTGAGGAAGTATTAGCGACACAAATTGAAAAAGAGCAAACATTTGCGACTAACTTCATCAACAAGGCTTCGTGAAGGGAAGAAAAACAAGATGAAATTTGGCTTTGATATAGATGACACACTCATCGATTTACGAGCACATGCCTTTGGGCTCTATAATAAAAACCTTAGTAAAAATGTTGCACTAGAAACATTTCAAGCTTTGCAAAGAGTTGAAATTCACGAACCTTTTGGATTAACAGATGCTGAAGGATCGGCAATGTGGAATAGTTCATTAGAGGAAATTTATTTTACGGATTGTCCTTCTTTTGAGGGAGCACTCGAGATGCTTCAAGCTTTGGCACAGCAAGGACATGACATTTATTATATTACTTCGCGTCCAAAACAGTATTGTGAGCAAACACAAGCTTGGATGAAGGCACAAGGTTTTCCAATCACAGAAGGTCATTTTTTCTGCGGAATGCAGGATACAGAAAAAGTGGCGATCATCAAAGAGCTAGCTTTAGATGTTTATGTGGATGATAAACCAGCTGTATTAGAAACACTGCAAGATGTGCAGACAAAAGTAATTTTAAAAAATCAATCCTATAATCAACATGTTGAACTGCCACGCTTAAATCATTGGCAGGACTTCTTAGAAATAGTAAATAATTGAAGTAATAAACCCGAATAGAGGGCACTTAAAAAGTGAACCTATTCGGGTTTATTCTTTGTTTCTATCAATACAATTGCTTTTCGATTTCTAATGCAACGCTTTGAATAGCTTCAATTAATAAAGTTTCATCATAGTCACTATAGCGTACTTCTGGTATAACGAGTGACACGGATGCAATGATTTGGTTGGAAGCGTTTAAAATCGGTGCAGATAAAGAACATGCTCCACGTACACGCTCACTATTGCTTCTCGCAAAGCGCTGACTACGAATCTGCTGTAAATCATCCCGCAGCTGCTCTTTTGAAAGTATTGTCTGATCAGTGATACGTTCAAGACTAATATTCTCTACATATTCTTCAACATCTGGCATAAATGCGAGTAATATTTTAGATGATGCACCTGCATAAAGGGGAGAGGTGTCACCTACAAACATTTTCGTTGAAAGCGGGTATGTTGAATCATAGTTTAAAATACATCGTCTTTCCAATCCGTCAATAATATTCATGGAAACACTTTCGCCTATTTCTTCGTTTAGCTTTTTTAAAATAGGGTCTGCGACAATAATAAGACTGGATTCTTCTTTTACTAAATTTCCTAAATAAAGAAGTGAATGACCTAATTGATAGCGCTTAGTACGCTCATCTTTGTGAAGAAAGCCTTCGTACACAAAGGTAGAAACGAAGCGTTGTAAACTGGAAATGCTTATCCCTGTTTTTTTACTTAACTCAGTTAGGGAAAGGCTAGGTTCATCTTTTGAAAAAGCTTTTAACACTTTAATAGCTTTGTGCAGTGATGACATTGTATAGTTTTTTTCGAAAATCTCTTGATTCATCCCGTCACCTACGTAATAAAATTCTCTTCGACATATGCCGGAGGATTTACCTATATTAATACATTTTACCTCTATTATAGCGCAATTTTATTTTTGTAGAGAGGACTTTTGGAATTCGTTCGTATGTTCTCCAAGTATCGGTGGTGCTAATTTAGATTGAATAGGTAAATCAGAGAACTTTATCGGGCTTTTGATGAACTTGATCGTACCATACTGTTCGTGCTCTATTTCACCAATCATGTCGCGTGCAATAAATTGGGGTTGTTCTAGTGCTTCAGCGATGGTGTTCACACGTCCACCTGGAATTTTGTATTGTTGTAATTTGGTAATCCATTCATCCCGTGTTTTTGTCATCGTAATGTTAGTAATCATCTGAACTAGCTCCGCTTCATGTTGCTTGCGCATCGTATTTGTTAAAAAACGCGGATCATTAGCCCATTCTTCACGTTGCAACAGAGTGCAAAACTTTTTAAATTGCCCATCTGTACCGACGCAAATCATTAAGGGGCCATCCTCACAGTGAAATACTTGATATGGCGCAACATTATTATGACGATTCCCTAGACGTTCTGAGATAAAGCCTGTATTTAAATAGGCGCTTGCTACATTTGCTAAACTACTCATCTGAACGTCTAATAATGCTAAGTCGATAAATTGCCCTGTATTTGTTTGGTCACGCATTCGTAAAGCGGTTAAAATACTAATGACTACATAATTAGAGGTTAAAATATCTGCAATAGGGACACCAACTTTTGTCGCTTCTCCTTCAGCTGAGCCAGTAACATGCATTAAACCACTCATCGCTTGAATAACTGGATCGAAGCCTGGTTCATGCGCTAGAGGACCTGTTTGACCGAATCCTGTTACCGCGCAATATATGATTCTAGGATTCACTTTTCTTAATTCCTCATAGCTTAGTCCCATTCGTTCCATGTCACCCGTCTTAAAATTTTCGAGTATGACATCAGCGTCTTTTACAAGTTCTTTAAATTTTTCTCTGTCTTCTAGTGTCTTTAAATCTAATGTAATCGATTTTTTATTGCGATTGGCACATAAATAATACGTACTTTGACCATTTACAAATGGCCCCCAATCACGCATACTATCAGAGCCATTTGGATGTTCTATGCGAATTACTTCTGCTCCTAAATCGGCCAACATCATGGAGCCAGCAGGGGCAGCATAGACGCGAGATAAATCCAACACTCGAATATTTTCAAGAGGTTGCATTGTTCGTCCTCCTAACACTTCATTTATAAACTGGCTTACGTTTTTCTACTACTGCGTTTACACCCTCTTTAAAATCATCTAGCTCTGTGACAATCGCCATTTGTGAAGAAATGTAATCAAGGGCAGTACGCAAATCCATCCGTTGACTTTGATAAACAGCACGCTTTATGAATTGTAATGTCGTAGTTGGACGACTTGCTAATTCCTTAGCATAATTCAATGTGTATTCATCAAGCTCTTGGTCTTCGACAACAAATGTCACAACACCTTTGTCTTTCGCTTCATCAGCAGTTAATACACGAGCTGTCCAGAACATGTCTAATGCTTGGTCGATGCCGATTAATTTCGGTAAATAATAAGCGCCACCGTCGCCCGGCACGATCGCAACGTTAATATAGCTTTCTGAGATCTTTGTAGATTTTGCAGCAATCCGAATATCGCACATTAAGGCCATATCAAGTCCTGCACCCATCGCAAACCCATGTACCTGTGCAATAACGGGCTTATCAATTTCTTCAAGGAGAAGGGGGATACGCTGAATCTTTTTCCAAAGCGAATTTTTGCGTGCTAAACCTGTTGAAGAGATATCGTCCTCGCTTTGGAAAAATCCTTCACCGGCTTGCATCGCTTTAATATCCCCACCAGCGCAAAATGATTTTCCATTCCCTTTTACGATAACGACACGAATATCCTCTGAATCACGGACATTTTCAAGAGCTTCAATCCATTTAGAGATCATCTCTTCACTAAAAGCATTGTACGCTTCAGGTCTATTTAATGTAATTGTGGCAACATGGTCTTGCACCTCAAAAAGTAAATCAGTCATTGATAACACTCCTTATCATGTCATTAGTTTTTTAAAATTCATTACAACCTTGTATAATTAACGTCTTTAACCTTCTACTTTAAGAAGCGGTGAGCTTGCGCTGAACGAAGTTAAATATCCCCATAGGCTATCTCCGCTTTTTTCCAATAGTTGTGTTGCGACAAAATGAGTCCAATAAGAGGTGCTGGCTCCTTCATCGCGCCATGACCAAAGTCTTCGTGTAAATTGATGCAAACTATGCTCGTGTGTTGTACCAATTGCAGCGTGTACTTGATGCGCAATTGTTGTCACTGCTTGAATAATTTCTTCAAAACGAATGCAAGCGTAAGCAACCTCACTATTTTGACTGTTCATCTGAAGGGCTTCTGTAACATTATTAAATGCTGCAAGAGCAATCGCCGTTTCACCTGCTAAATTTACAATATGCTGTTGAACGAGCTGGAAGCGATGAATCGGTCGACCGAATTGCTCACGTTCTTTCGTATATTGAATAGTTAAGTCATTTATTTTATCGATCGCACCGGTCATCAGTGCTAATTGGAACGCAGAATTAAGTGTTGTTATAGTGTGTATCTTATCAGTGGGTAACACAGCAGATATTTGTGAAGCAGTAGCATCATGGAATATCACGGTATCCCGCGGCTCGCTTGCTAAATTCGTACCTAGCTTAATTTCAGCTTGGCTTAAATCTATTTCTACAAGATGCGTGCCCTCCGTGCTATGGGCAAGTGTTACTAGGTGTTTTGTATGACGTGCCCAAGGGACTTGAATCGCTTCTCCCGTTAATTTACCATTCTCTAACGTAAAGGCTTGATTAGGGCATAGTATATACGTAGCTAAATCCTCAATTACTTGTAACTGCGTAAACTGCAATAAGTAATTTGCAAATGTTGTTTCTATAAATGGAATAGGTGCAGCGTATTTTCCAGTTAAACGAACAATATTTAATAAATCCTCTATGTCGCCACCAGCACCGCCATTTTCTTCTGAAATAGCAACAGCAGTCATTCCATTTTCTTTAAACAGTTCCCATAGTTCAGGTGCCCAATTACCTTGTTCCACTGTATCGACTAAATCTTTATCAACTTTTTCTTTTAACATACGCTCTACAACATCAACAATCATGTCTCTCATTTCACTCATTGTGCTATAACCCCTTTCGCTACAACGCCATACAGTACTTCTGAAGTTCCTCCACGAATAGTAAAACCTGGTGCATGTAAAATGGATTCAGCCATAAAGCGGTCGATTTTACGATGCGCGTCAAGTGTTGGATAAGTCTGTACGATTAAGCGTGTGATTTCAGGAATACTTTGCTCAAATTTCGTACCGAGAGCCTTCACAAGTGCTGCAGGAATAGATACATCATCACCTTTACAGGATTCTAGAAGTTGAGCTACACCAATTGATAAATTACGTAAACCCCAAAGACGAGCTACTATTTTAGACGCTTGCTGTAACCCTCCTAAATTGTTTTGGCGCTTTAACTCTTGAATAAGCTCATCGATTAATGGGAAGGTACTCAATATGCGCTCTGGGCCACTGCGCTCAAACGCAAGCTCTGCTAATCCTTGAGTCCAGCCATTACCGATCTCTCCAACAACCATATTGTCAGGTACAAAAACATTGTCAAAGAACACTTCGTTGTAATGATGTTCACCAGTTAAAAATTTGATAGGAACAACAGTTATACCTTCTGCATGTAAATCGACAATCAACTGACTGAGCCCGGCATGTTTACTTTTTCCATCAAATGGACTTGTGCGCACTAAAGTAACCATATAATGGCAAAGGTGTGCGTTACTCGTCCATATTTTCTGACCGTTGACAATCCATCCACCATCTACTTTTTCAGCACGTGTGCTGACCGAAGCGAGGTCAGAACCACTATTCGGCTCACTCAAACCTATGCCGAAGAAGCATTCACCTTTTACGATTTTTGGTAAGAAATAGTCACGCTGCTCTTCTGTTCCATAACGTAAAAGAAGGGGCCCTGTTTGGCGATCAGCAAACCAATGTGCAGCAACTGGGGCACCAACGGCTAAAAATTCCTCTGTTAAAATGTATCGATCGATAGTACTTCTCTCGTGGCCGCCATATTTTTTAGGCCAAGTTAAGCCAATCCAACCTTTTTGACCGATTAATTTAGAGAATTCAGGATCATCTCCACTGAGCCAAGAATCACATTTAGGCGTGAAGGTTCCTTTTGCTAATTCATCCTGTAAAAACGTTCGAACATCTAAGCGAAATTGCTCTTGCTCTTGTGTAAACTGCACAGTTGGTAAATGAAACAATTTGATTCACTCCTTAAATTTTACCGTAATGTGGTAATTATTATCGTATATGTGTATTTTATGATTACTAACAAGTGTAGTCAATTACTTTTTGGAATTATTAGAAAATTTAACGAGTGAAGTGAAGAAGTTTTAACGCTTATCACCAAAACGTGGGATGATTTCCGTTCCGACTGGGCGCTTTGTTGTTGCTGTCGCTTCGCTTTCGCACAGAGCAGAGCTTCCTGGGGGCGTCCGATGAGCCGCTTCACTCGCGATGCTCGCTGCAGGGTCTCGGGCCAACAGATGTTTTTTGCGCGAAAGCGTAGTGCTAACGAAGTGGCAGCAGCACCGATGTTGGTCACGAAGGTGTTATCACAGGATGTGATGCTTTTAGCCTTCGTTCCTCTATCGCTGATCCCCAAGGAGTCGCCCAGTCTCCACTCCAATCCACTTATAAAATGGCATACATTTTAACAAATATCATCCCAGGCTTTTTATGCACGGAAATAAAATTGATTAAAAAATGGAAAATTGCAGAATAAACATGTTACTATGTAGAAAATTCTGTTTTTGGAGGTGTGGGGTATGCAATTGGCTATCGAAACTTCCCAAAAAATAATGCAAGTTTTATCACCACAATTAGTACAGCATTTGGAAATACTGCAATATACAACGAATGAGCTAGAACAGTATATTTATGATAAGGCTAACGAAAACCCACTGTTAGCAGTCACTGATGCTAAGGTGAAAATGCATTATGAGGAAATTATGCAATTAGCAAGCTATTCCGATAAAAGTTATTCCGCGCAACATTATGCGCCTCAACATCATTCATTTAATCCAATTGAGATGAAGTTTGCTGTAAAAGAAAGCTATGAGCAGTTCTTACTGGAACAAGTACCTATGCATAAAAATCTATCTTCTATAGATTTGAAAATTTTAACGTTTTTAATTCAATCCTTAGATGAACGTCTATTTATAGATGTTGATTTAGAAGTTGTCGCTACTATATGTAAAACGGATGTTATGCATGTAGAGGCATTATTGGACTTACTTCAAACTTTCGAGCCAGTAGGAGTAGGGGCACGTAATTATCAGGAGTATTTACTCATTCAAGTAGACAGTGATGCGCTTGCTCCAAAATTGGCCTCTCGATTTATCGAAACGGATTTAGAGCTAGTAGCAGCACAAGCTATTAAACAGTTAAGTAAAAAGTATAAAACGTCTCTACATGAAGTGCAGAAAACGATCCGCTATATAAAAAATTTAAACCCAGTGATGATGGGAGATCAATTCGAAGCGATTCCATATGTTATGCCAGAAATCGAAGTAGAGAGATTAAGAGAGGAATGGCTGATTAAATTAAATCGTGGATATTTACCAGTCGTTACTATCGATAAACAGTATGTTGAAATGCTAAAAAATGATCCGAATTGTAAAACATATTTCAAAGATACAATGAGAGATGCTCTTTTATTATTACAAGGAATTGAGCAACGTGATAAAACATTGTATGAGTTAGCTAGATTGCTAGTGGAATTGCAAGCAGATTTTTTCCGTAAGGGTATGGAGGCATTGAAGCCAATGCAGTTAAAAGATGTAGCGGATAAATTAAGTCTACATGTATCAACAATTAGTAGAGCCGTGCGTGGAAAATATATAAAAACCCCTCATGGTGTGTATGCTTTACAATCGTTATTTACAAAAGGAGTAATGAATATTTCTGGAAAAATGGATTCGATTATGTATATTAAAAAGCGGCTCAAACAGTTGATTGAGGGAGAGGATAAACAAAAGCCTTTAACTGATCAACAGATTACAAATACTTTGAGTGCTGAAGGTATCCAAATATCCAGACGAACAGTAGCGAAGTACAGGGAAGAGATGAATATTATGAGTTCCTTTAATCGAATGTATGGATAGGATAGATGATGTAAAAGAATAGTCATTGATGTATTTTTGCATCAAAACTTGAAAATCGCATATTAAAAGATTTGTAGATTTTCCTAACTAAGTAAATTTAAAGCTCATCAGCATAGCGTGAGGTTGATTTCCGTTCCGGCTGGGCGCTTTGTTGTTGTTGCTGTCGCACAGAGCAAAGTTCCTGGGGGCGTCCGATGAGCCGCTTCGCTGCGCTGCAGGGTCTCGGGCCAACACGATGTTGGTCACGAAGGCGTTATCACAGGATGTGATGCTTTTAGCCTTCGTTCCTCTATCGCTGATCCCAGAGGAGTCGCCCAGCCTCCACTCCAATCAACATATACATGGCATATGTTTTGACTTCATTCTAGCGGGTGTCCAAACATCCTTATCCCTGAATTTTTGTGATAAGACAATTTTCGGCAACAATAATCGATGTAAATAAAAATATTTTGAAATTTTTGATAATTAGATAGGTTTGGCATCAGAATTGCTCATTAAACTGTAGACATTCAAGTAGAGAAAAGGGGCTAGTAAATGTCTACATAAAACACAAAGGGGTGGTTTAATGGGAACTTTGCAAAAATCACTGAAAACACGACATATTACAATGATTTCCATTGGTGGGGTTATTGGTACAGGGCTTTTCGTTGGGACAGGAAAAAATATTTTAAGTACCGGTCCTGCAGCGGTGGTTTCATATGCAATTGCGTGCTTACTCATAGTGCTGATCATGCAAATGGTTGGGGAAATGGCAGCTGGAGAAATTGTATTAGGAAAGAAATCAGGAGGTTCTGCAGAGTTAGGTTCATTTGCTTCGTATGCAGGTAAGTATATTGGTCCATGGGCAGGGTTTACAGTAGGCTGGCTTTATTGGGCAAGCTGGGTATTTATTGTGGGGTTAGAAGCAGCACTCATAGGGGGAATGCTGCATAATTGGTTTCCGATGATACCAACATGGCTTGGAAGCGTAGGCATAACGTTATTGATGACAATCGTTAATATTTATTCAGTAAAATCATTTGGTGAATTTGAATATTGGCTTTCCTTCGTTAAAGTTACGGCTATCGTTGTATTTTTAATTGTTGGTATAGCCATGATTTTAGGGATTTGGCCAAATTCTGAACCGAAGGGATTGGGCATTTTAACAGAGTTTGGTGGATTTGCTCCAAATGGCATTGTCCCAATTTTTACGGCAATTGTCTTTGTTATATTCTCGATATGTGGTGCTGAGGTTGCAGCCATCGCGGCAGCAGAGTCAGAAAATCCAGCAAAAAATATTGTCCGTGCTATCCGCAACGTTGTCTTTCGATTAGGTTTATTTTTTGTAGGATCAGTAGCTATTATGGTTTTACTTATACCTTGGAATGATACAAAAATGTTGGCAGCGCCGTATGCAAATATTTTAACAATGGCAGGGCTTCCAATTGCTGCTCAACTTATTCAAATAGTCATTTTCATTTCATTAATTTCTGTTTTAAATTCCGCTCTTTATACAAGCTCACGTATGTTACTAGAAATGTCGCGTCAAGGCGATGCACCAAAAATATTCTCACAAATTAAAAATCATCGAGGTGTGCCTGTCCCAGCTGTTATTGGTAGTACGGTGGTTGCATATATTTGTGCGATGTTATACTTCATTTCACCTGAAGTTATTTTCTACTTTTTGGGGAATTGCGTTGGAGGATTAATGATTGCAGTTTATATTTTCATTGCTATTTCACAAATTCGTTTCCGACGTCATTATGACAAAGTTGCAGATGAGGTATTATCGATTAGAATGTGGCTATTTCCATATCTATCGTATGTCACAATTGGTATTTTAACACTCGTTTACTTCTGCCAAGCACTCATCGAATCTTTACGTTCACAATTTTATTTAAGTACATTAGTACTAATTGGCTCAATTGTGTTGTTCATGATCATGCGAAAGCTGTCGACAAGACCTGCGGAGCAAATAGAGGAAAAGCTAGCCTCGGAGTAGAATTCTATAAAATGCAAAAAATTCGCGATATTCCTGCGAGATATCAAGCCGCGAAAGAATTTAAAGGATGCTTTAAGTTCTTTCGCGACGTATAGATGCCCCGTAGAAAGAGCGAATTTTTTTGTTATTTTATTGGATAAGGTGTGGGTTTGTAAATCGGTAAAAATGGTTAACTGATACACCTATTAATTGATAAAGATTTAAAGTTCGAGAGGGAGTGATCTAGATGTCGATAACTCAACTACATAAAGATGAGCATTTTTTTATTGTAAAAAATGATGAGGTAATGATTAAAAGTGATATCCAAATAGAGCTTCTTGAAAAAATAATAAAAAACTATAGTAAAGGGACGGAAAGCTTTGAGGTAGATGGTTATTTTGTTCATGTATTAGAGACTTCGCAAAGTAGCTTATTTTATGTCAAACCATTCATGCAGTATAGCTATATAGATTTTATGAACCCGTTGTCCATTAAAGTATTAAACTCCATATCTGATGGCGTTACAGTATGTGATAGCGATGGCAAAATTTTATTTCAAAATGATATTGATATTGAAATTGTTGGCATTGATTTAATGGGGAGATATGCAAAAGACGTAATCGCTGAAGGATTAATGAGTGATTCCATTTCGATGAAAGTAATTGAATCAAAAGAAAAAGTTACGATTTTGCAGACGTTTATTAATGGAAAATGCTTTTTAGTTTCTGGTAAGCCAATATTTGATGAATACGGTGAATTACAATACGTAGTAGCAATTACACGTGATATGACACAATTAAAACTGTTAGAGAAAGAAGTAAAAAAATTAGAAGTTCAAAATGAAAATTTTAAAAATAAGCTACATGCCCTACATAATAAAGAAACAACAAAAAGTAGTTTAATCGCAGTCTCTTCAGAAATGATGCAGGTTGTAAAGCGGGTTATGAGAGTTGCAGAGGTAGACTCAACTGTATTAATTGGTGGCGAATCGGGCGTTGGTAAAGAAGAGATTACAAAGCTTATTCATGCAAATAGCCGACGTTACGATAAGCAAATCTTAACAATAAACTGTAGTGCAATCCCTGAGAATTTATTAGAGTCTGAGCTTTTTGGCTATGAGGCAGGAGCATTTACGGGTGCAGCAAGAGGTGGTAAGGCAGGATTATTTGAGATTGCGTCTGGCGGTACAGTGTTTTTAGATGAAATTGGAGAGATGCCCTTACTACTACAGGCGAAATTATTACGTGTCCTCCAAGAATCTGAGGTTCAGCGTTTAGGGAGTGGAAAGCCTATTCCAATTGATGTACGCATAATCGCTGCGACAAATCGAAATTTAGCGGAAATGGTAAGGCAAGGTCATTTTCGTGAGGATTTATATTATCGTTTAAATATTATCCCGATTGAAATTCCTCCTTTAAGATTTCGTCGTCAAGATATTATCCCGCTAGTCTACCACTTTTTAGCTGTTGTTGAAGAAAAATATGGTATCCATCGAACAATAGAGTCATCTGCAATGAAAATATTAGAGTGTTATGATTGGCCAGGAAATGTACGACAACTTAAAAATATGGTGGAGCGTATTTGCTTGCTAGCAACGCAGCCAGAAATAACAGCATATATTGTGCAACAAGAGTTAGATAGTAACCCCATTATTATACGTGATGTAGAAAATCCTGTAGAAATACAAAACAACGAGGAACAAGTAGTAAGCCCGAAGTTTAGCGGTACGTTAAAGGAGCAAGTAGTGGCGTTTGAAAAGAAGATTATTAAGGAAGCTCTATCTAAATTTCCGAGTATCCGACAGGCTGCTAAATCACTAGGCTGTGATCAGTCAACGTTAGTACGTAAAATACAAAAATTCCAATTAACGAAACAAATTTCATATAAGGACTAGTGATGTATTTTTGCATCATAACTTCATTTGTGCAAAAAAAGCTGTAATATTGCAATACTCACTAATTCATACAAGGAAAATGATGAAATACATCATTAATATGTTTATAGATTTAGAAGAAAAGGGGCATTTTCAAAAAAGAAAACGTCTCTTTTTCATTTGTTGCAGTTGTTGTGAAGCGTTTTGATTTTTTCACTCATCACCAAAAGATAGGAATGATTTTGTTGAAATGTATGCAAAATATATAAGTTGATTGGAGCGGCTCATCGGACGCCCCCGGGAAGCTTTGCTCTGTGCGAAAGCGAAGCGTCAGCAACAACAACAAAGCGCCCAATCGGAACGGAAATCAACCCCACGTTATTTAATAAGGTAATATTTTTCGTTAAAAGAGATTTTTTCATCAGTTGGCATGAGAATTGCTATTAAAAAAGTGTATGAAATTTAAACGAAAAGAGGTTGGCATTTATGACAATTCAACTAAAAGAAGAGTTAAAAACGTTAGATCAAAAACATTTTCTACATCCAACAACGTCGATCGAGCAACAGCAAACACAAGGTCCAGCAGCCATCTTTATAGAGGGCAATGGTATTTACTTAAAAGATATAGAAGGAAATATATACATTGATGGCATGTCGTCTTTATGGAATGTAAATATCGGGCATGGCCGTAAAGAAATTGCAGAAGTAGCGAAGGAGCAAATCTCTACATTAGCATTTAGTTCCTGCTTCGCATCATTTAGCAATGAACCAGCTATCCGTTTAGCGACGAAAATCGCATCTTTAACTCCGGGAGACTTAAATACTGTATTTTTCACTTCAGGTGGCTCAGAGTCGAACGATACAGCGATTAAATTAGCACGTCATTACTGGTTACTTAAAGGGCAGCCAGAGCGTCAAAAAATTATTTCTCGTACACATTCATACCATGGTGTAGCTATGGGGGCTACAAGTGCGACAGGCTTACAAGCATTCCGTGACTTTACCAATTCACATGCCCCTGATTTCCATTATGTATACAGTGAATCGGTACGTAATTTACGTGAAACGATTGAAACATTAGGCCCTGAGACTGTTGCGGCATTTATTTCTGAGCCTGTACAAGGAGCAGGTGGAGTTAATATTCCACAAAAAGATTATTTTAAAGAAGTGCGAAAAATTTGTGATGAGTACGGTATTTTATTCATTGCGGATGAAGTTATTACAGGGTTTGGTCGTACGGGAAAATTCTTTGGTATGGAACATTACGGGGTAGTGCCGGATATGATGTCTTTCGCTAAAGGAGTATCAAGTGGGTATGTTCAACTTGGTGGTGTGGCGATATCCGAAACCATTCATCAAGATTTATGTGAGCTTTCTAAAGGGACATTAATGCACGGATATACTTACAGTGGTCATGCACTCGCTTGCCAAGTTGGATTGAAAAATATAGAAATCCTTGAGCAAGAAAATCTCGTTGAAAATGCTGCAAACATGGGGGATGCCATGTTAGAAGGATTCCGAGCATTGCAAGAAAAATATAGCTTTATCGGTCGTGTGCGTACACTTGGATTACTTGGAGCCATTGAATTAGTGAAGAGCCGTGAGACGGGTGAATTGTTTGAGACTGCTCTTAGTCCGACTTTTGTTCAAGAAACGATGAAACGAGGATTGATTCTACGTACGGTCACGTATGATCAAGATACAGTTGTTTTTTCTCCACCTCTCATTCTATCAAAAGTAGAGCTAGATGAAATGTTACGTATTTTAGACGAAACATTTGAGCATATACGTAAAACAATTGTTAAAAAAAATATTTAACTTCTTTCAGAAAATATTTTGGTAGCGAAAGCAAAGCGTCAGCTACAAATGCTGAAAGAAGTTAAAAAGCCTCCGGCGGATGTCACGGAATCGGAAAGGAGTTCTAGAGGATGTTAGCCTAAAATCATTGCATCCTTGCGATAACGGCTAACTGACCTGCATCTGTAAAAACGCCACTTCCTGTGGCATTACCGAAATGACCGACATCGTGTCGGCCCTCGTGCAGGCCTAAGCACAAAGCCGATTCCGGACGTAATTATACCGAGGCATAATTGATATAGGTGTAAACGATCATGATTTGAAGGAGGAGTTTTATGACAACGATCGTTAGAGAAATACGAGAGCAATTTAACCCAGCGAAACCATCACAATGTATTGGCCAAGTTGAGCTTTTGACGATAGATGAAACGAAAGAAGTTATCGTTGCAACTCAGGAAGCATTTGAAGGGTGGAAAAATACGTCCTCGGTTATACGTGGAGAAATTTTACGTGTGACAGCAGACTTGCTTGAGAAAAATATTGATAAACTAGCTGAAATAGCTTCCAGTGAAATGGGTAAAACGAAAAATGAAATGCTTGGTGAAGTGAAACGTGGTGCTTCCATTTTACGTTATTTTGCACAAGAAGGAATGCGAGCAAAAGGAGAAGTATTACCTTCTGCCAATGAAGCGAAATTATTGTACACAATGCGAGTACCACTTGGTGTCGTTGCTGCCATAACGCCTTGGAATTTTCCTGTCGCTATTCCACTATGGAAAATTGCACCTGCATTAGTGTATGGCAATACAGTTGTGTGGAAGCCATCTATTGAAAGCGCTTTAACTGGTAAAATGATTGGTGAATTATTCCAACAAGCAGGCCTGCCGGAAAATGTATTAAATGTCGTACAAGGTCGAGGTTCAAAGGTAGGGCAAGTATTATTGGAGTCACCTGAAGTAAAGGCGATTACATTTACAGGTTCGAATGGTGTGGGTCAAAGTATTTTAGATACTGCTGGATCTACGAATAAAAAAATTCAGCTCGAGCTTGGAGGCAAAAATGCAGCGATCATTTTGGCTGATGCCAATATAAATCAAGCTGCAAAATTAACAATTGAAGGTGCGATGAAGCAAACGGGACAGCGTTGTACAGCAACTAGTCGAGTTTACATCGAGGAAACAGTTTATGATAAGGTATTAGAGCAATTAATCGAAGAAGCTAAAAAAATTGAAGTTGGTGTCACGATGGGGCCAGTGTCATCCAAAGGGCAATATGATTCTATTTTATCCGCTATCGAAAAAGCAAAAGATGAGGGTGCGGAGCTTGTATTTGGCGGAAATCCTACAAAAGGTATGTTAGAAGGATACTATATTGATCCAACCATCTTTACGAATGTAACCCACGAGATGTCGATTGCTCATGAAGAGATTTTTGGACCAGTTTTAGCGGTCATCAAAGTAAAAGATTATGAAGAAGCGGTTCGATTATCGAATGATTCTAATTTTGGATTGAGTGCTTCTATTTATACAAATAACATTCCGAAAGCATTTGATTTTATTAACCGTAGTGAAGTTGGACTTGTACAGGTAAACGATGAAACGGGTGGAGCGGAGCCCCAAGCGCCGTTTGGAGGGGTGAAAAACTCAAGTACTGGTGCCCGTGAGCAGGGGCAGGCGGCGAAAGAGTTCTTTACAACGTTTAAAACAATTACGATTGGCACAAAAAGTGAGTAAACAGTTTATCATGAAAGAAATTTAAAATAGAAGACAAAAAAATAAATGTCACATATGCCTCGGTGTTGTGGCCCAGATTTTTCTTGAATTGTACGCAATAATTTAAAAAAATCAGGGGCATTCGCACGAGGCATTAGCTTTATATAAAAAGATAATTTAACGAAAGAGGGTAGAGCTATGACACAAAGTCGTTTAGCAATTGATGTCGGTGGAACGTTTACAGATGTATTTGTTTTTAATGAAGAGACGGGAGAAGTATTTGTCACAAAAACGTCGTCGACACCTGCAAATCCGGAGCAAGGGATTTTAAATGGAGTAGCAAAAGCAGAATTAAATGGCAAGGATATTAAAATTTTTTCTCATGGCACAACAGTTGGAACGAATGCGTTAATTGAGCGTAAGCTGCCAAAAACAGCTCTTATTACGACGAAGGGCTTTAGAGATGTCATCGAAATCCGTCGAGGGACAAAAGAAGATATTTGGGATACTTATAAAGATACTGCGAAGCCTTATATTCAACGACGGGATCGATTTGAAGTGACAGAACGAATAGATTATGAAGGGAATATTCTTCAGGCTATTGATGAAGGGGAGATTCGTTTATTAGCAAAAAAATTAAAACGTCGGGGAACTGAATCCATTGCAGTATGTTTCATCAATGCCTATGTGAACGGGGAAAATGAGGCGAAAGTCAAAAAGATTTTAAAAGAAGAATTACCGGATATCTATGTTTGTATTTCAAGTGAGGTGCTTCCGGAAATTTTTGAGCATGAGCGTATGAGTACAACGATTATTAATGCCGTTCTTGGGCCAATTATGAGTAATTACATTAGTAAGTTAAGCAATGAAATGCAAAAAAAGGGCTATGACGATGAAATATTAGTATTACATTCTGGTGGCGGTGTCATGACTTCAAGTACAGTTCCTCGCTATGCTGCTCGATTGGCAAGTTCCGGGATAGCTGCTGGCGCAATTGCAAGTAAGCATATCGCAAAGTTGTGTGGATTTGACAATGCTATTGGCTTAGATATGGGTGGTACAAGTACTGATATTTCACTGATGTATAAGGGGGATATACGAATCACAAAGGATTGGTCTATAGAATATGGCTATCCAATCGGTTTCCCGAGCATTGAAATATTAACAATAGGGGCCGGTGGAGGTAGCCTCGCTTGGCAAGATGAAGGTGGTTCTTTACGTAATGGACCACAAAGTGCAGGGGCAGTACCAGGTCCAGCTTGCTATGGCCAAGGAGGTGCGGAGCCCACAAACTCAGATGCAAATTTAGTGTTAGGACGTCTTGGTGTAGATTTGTTAGATGGAACGATGCAGTTAAATAAAGAGGCAGCAAGAGATGCTGTGACAAAAATCGCAAATGCATTCGATCAATCAGTTGAAGAAGCGGCAAGTGCCATTATAGAAGTTGCAAACGCCAATATGAGTGATGCAGTTCGCTTGATTTCAGTACGGAGAGGCTATGATCCGCGTGATTTCGCACTTGTAGCTTTTGGTGGTGCAGGCCCATTACACGGTGCTTATTTGGCAAAAGATTTAAACATCCCAAAAGTCATTATCCCTACGCATCCAGGTGTAGCTGCAGCAATGGGATGTTTACTAGTAGATGTACGCCATGATATTTCTAAAACGTATGTGAAAAAACTTGATGAAGTAAGTGAAGAGGAACTGACAAATCAATTTAGTGAATTACGAGAAGAGGCAAGTGCTTTATTAGAAGAAGAAGGAATAGCAGAAAACACATCGTCATTAACGAATTATATAGATTTGCGTTATAAGGGACAATGGAGATCTCTAGCTGTTCTTGTATCCGATCAAATCACTTCCTTAGATGCTATTTTAGAAGCTTTCCATACAGAACATGAACGCGAATTTGCATTTTCTGATAAGGAACAAACTGTAGAAATATTTGGCCTACGAGTAACGGCTATAGGAACAGTACCAAAGCCTAATTTCCCACAATATGTTGCTGAAGGCTCACTGGAGGATGCTTTTAAAGAAACACGTCCTGTTTATTTTGAGGGAAAATATATAGAAACAAACGTTTATAACCGCGATAAAATACCTGTACACACACAATTTGCTGGTCCAGCCATTATCGATCAGCTAGATACGACGACCGTTATTCCGCCAGGATTTACTGCGGAAGTAGATGCCTATAAAAATATCATTATAACAGTGAACTTATAGCGATAAGGAGGAATGGGTGATGAGTACAACGAAATTGGAGACAAATCATAAGGTCCAAAATCTAGACCCAGTAACATTTGAAGTGTTAAAAAACGGCTTTGTCAATTTAGTGGATCAAATGGCTGAACAAATGCTGCGTACATGCTACTCGTTTGTTATTTATAATCGAGACTTCAGCTGTGCTTTATGCGATGCACAAGGGAATACCGTTATGCAAGGAACGCAAGATATTTCCGTTCACGTAGGGACATTGCATTTAACGGCAAAAGCTGTCTTAGAGGATTTCGCGGATGATATCCATCCAGGTGATGTATTTTTAGTAAATGATCCTTATCGTGGAGGAACACATTTCAGTGATGTACGTGTGATTTTACCAGTGTTCCATGACGATAAACTAATTGCACTCATGCAAACAAATGGACATTGGGCAGATGTCGGCGGTTCTAATCCAGGTTCCTTTGATATTACAGCTAAGGAACATTACGGGGAAGGTCTACGTATTCCCCCTGTCCGCATTTATAGTAAAGGTCAATATTTAACCGATGTAGTGAAGATTATTGTTATGAATATGCGTATTCCTGAAGAACGTATTGGAGATTTGCGGTCTCAAGTGGAAGCGGCGAAAGTTGGGGAAAAACAACTCAAGGAAATGATTGAAAAGTACGGGATTCAGACAGTGCTAGTAGCTTTTGAAGAAGTTCAAAATTATGTAGAACGATTAATGAGAGCGAAAATTAAAGCTTTACCAAAAGGTCAGTGGGAAACGGTGGACTATATCGATATGGATCCGCAAGTAGGAGATGGTCTCATCCCAATTCGTGTGAAAATGACCATTACGGAGGATGAAATAGCATATGATTTAAGTGATTCACATCCTTATATTAGCTGTTTTTTAAATGCAGGATTTGGCTCAGCCCTTTCTGGTACTTATGCAGGAACGAAAACATTTTTCCCAGAGATTCCGCTGAACTCAGGATTTTATCGTGTTGTGAAAATATTCCTCCCTGAAAACTCTGTCGTCAATGCACCTAGTCCAGTAGCTGTTTCTGGCTATTGTTCAGGAGCGTTTGAAAAAATTATGAATGCTTGCTTTGAATTATGGTCAAATATTATGCCTGAACGCGCTATCGCATGTTCATTTAATTTAGAATATTTATTAATAGGTGGGTATGATCAACGAAGAGACGGTAGTGAATATTTTATGTGGTATGACTGGATGGCTGGTGGCCATGGTGGACGTATAGACCGTGATGGTGCGAATACTACCTCACCGGTGTTCGGGGTAGGCTTGAGTGTTCAACCATGCGAAGGGCAAGAGCGTTTGTCACCGGTTGTTACAACGAAGCATGAAATCATTATAGATTCTGCTGGTCCAGGTAAATACCGTGGCGGTTGTGGTGTAGAAAAGGGAGGCGTTTTAACGAATGTAAACCAAACAGTGATGTCCTATTGCTGTGATCGGTCTCGTTCCATTACATGGGGCATTATGGGCGGCTTACCTTCTATTGCACAGGGGGCTATTTTAAATCCAAACAAAAAGGAAGAAGAATTTTTAGGCACAATCTTCTCCAATGTTGAGTTGAAGAAAGGAGATTCCTTTACACGTCCATCAGCAGGAGGTGGTGGTTTAGGTGACCCATTAGCACGTGATGTAAACGCTGTTTTAGAGGATGTAATTGATGAATATGTTTCGGTTGAGCGTGCGAAGCTTGATTATGGCGTAGTCATCCATGAAATTGACCGTGATATGGATGCCTTCGAAATTGATATGGCAGCAACAGTAAAGGAACGCGATTATATCCGCAAAAACCGCCATCGATGGCTGGAAACAGATCCAATTGAAGTTGAGCAGATGTATAACAAAGGTGAAATTAATCAAATGGATGTTGTTCGAAAATATGGTGTTATTATGGATTACCAAACAAATAAAGCATTGCCGATCTCAACAGAGCAATACCGAGAAGCGATGAAAAAACGTTCTTTGGCCTACTGGTGACAGACATAACGTTCTTGCAATCAAGTGTTAATTAAAATAAGAGAGTAGTATACACTACTCTCTAGAAAATAAGGGTATAAAATTTTTGATGGCTTCTATCATGGTATCGTAACGTATGACCACAAAAAAACCACAATTTGACCACAATCTTTTTCTCGGTTCCCCATTATTTTTTACGGTTTTTAATTAGAAAAATTCCCCTTATATGCGGTTTTTTATAACAAACCAATGTCCCTAATTTTTTCAACAGCTTCTATTCTTGAATGTACTTGTAGTTTTTTGAAAATCTTTGTTAAACGATATTCGACTGTGCGTAAACTGACAAATAAATTTTCTGCTATTTTTTTATTTGTTTTTCCAGCGGCCACTAATTTAAGCAAGGCTAGTTCATTTTTTTGGAGGTCATATTGGAATAACTGATTCATTAAGTCCATTCTGTTCTTTTGGCGATCGACTACTTTTAATCGTTGTAATAATTGTACTGGCATCATGGCATTCCCATCTAGAGCGGAGTGTATTGCCGCAATAAGATTTTCTGTAGATGCTGTTTTACTAACAAAACTATAAACACCGGATTCTACTAATATATCGAAGAAAGGTTCAATGTCGTATCCTGTGTAAATAATTTTAATTACATCATAATTTAGTTTTTTTACACTTTTTAATAATGCTAGATCCTTTAAAAAGGGCATGTTTATATCAAATAAAAATATATCAAATGTTTGTTGTGAGAGAGCATTCAAAGATTCCTCATCAGTTCTTACAACCGTGACATGGAAATTTCCTTCTTGTTCTAACAATAATTTTATACCTTCACCAACAGCTTTATGGTTATCTACTACTAAAATATTTACCAACTTCTTACCTCCTTGATGAAAATAGGCTATTATTTTGAAACTGTTAATTATAATGCATTATACCTAATTTTATGCTGAAAAGGGATACAATTCATAAATAGATTTAACTTATTTCAACGGGTATCTAAACACCCATTGAAATAGAGGAAATAGTCTAAGAAAGCCACGTCCTGTGGCAATTTATCTGCGTGAAAGCGACAACAACAGCAGCAGATCATGAATCTTTTTATAGAAAAAAACACGGCTATCGAATAAGTGGTTAAATTAAAACACTATTAGTATAAAATTACACTAATAGTGTTTTTTGTTGTGTCGGCAAATTTTGAAGGACATCGATAAAATAGCATTACTTGATTGAGTAATGCTTCGGGAGGGAATAAAATGACATTGTTACGTTCTTGGCATGTCAAAATTATGATGGCATGTATTGTTGCATTAATTGTTGCGGTAATTGGTACCAAGTTATTTCTTACTTATCCACTGTCAACAAGGGGGATCTATCTATTTGGTATATATTCAATGTCAACAATTGGTATACTTGCTCTTATTGTGCTACCAATCACGCTGATTTTAGCTGGAAGACGCTTTGCTCCAGCGCCATTGAATAATTTCACTACGTGGGTTGTTATCATGATGATTGGTATTTGCATCTTACATTGGATAGATCAAGATGATAATGGATTTTTGATGACGCTTGTCACGCTTGATTTTGTATTTATGCGGCTGCTCCATCACGACACTGTACGAGAGTATATGATTGCTAATGATTTTACGGTTTTTAGCTATATCGTGCGCATTATGCTTGGGGTATTATATGGTGTTTTGTTGGATGCATTCAGCTATTTCTTCAAAAAGATAATGAAACGATAAGTTTTCTTAAACAGCAGAAGACTGCCTTTAAGGCAGTCTTCTCGCAGTAATACGCACACTGTAGTAAGAGCATTGAGTGGGGGATTTCATAGAAGCGAAGTGTTAGTCTGTCTTAAATCGACTAAGGCTAAAGGGTGATAAATCCTGTATGCTTTTTCCGTTTAGCGTTAAATCTGCTAGTACTTCACCCACTGCACTACTGAATTTAAAACCATGTCCTGAGAAGCCCGCTGCAATGATAATATTTCGATTCTCAGGTAAAAAATCAATAATGAAATCCTCATCTGGTGTCATCGAATATTTACATGTTTTGCCGAATTTCAACGCACCGTGCTGAGGCATAAAACAATTGATAAAATTTTGTAAATCTATTGCATCCTGTTCGTCGAATGGACGTAGCGGATCATTTGGATTGACTGCCTCACCGCCATCATGTCTGCCAAGCTTTAGGCCTGCTCCATCGATACTTGGAAAACCATAGTACATAGAATCAGTAAATTCAAAACAATAGGCTGGGAAAATTTCTTCATGATAAAGCTGCTCATCAGCCTCAAACCATGCAAATGTTTTTCGCGTCGGTGTTACAGGGATGGTGATGTCCATTGTTTGTAGTAACTCAGTTGCCCAAGCACCAGCAGTTACAATTAAATGTTTAGCTTCGTAAATATTATTCAACGTTTGGACACGGACAATTTCTCCAGCTTTGATGTTCTTCACTTTTTCATTTGTATGTAAGGTTGCTCCTGCCTCAAGAGCTAATTTTTTATAAGCGCTAATGCAGGCTTCTACACGGAGGACACCGGCAGTAGGCTCAAAGCAAGCAACAAAGTTTTCTGGTAATGATAATCCAGGCCATTTTTCCATTGCCTCAGCCGCAGAATACTGCTCTAATGTTAAATCATAGAGCCTAGCACTTGTTTTCACATTTTGAATAAATGGATGGGTCTCTTCACCGACATTCATTACCCCTGTTTGTAAAAATAAAGTTTCACCCGTTAACGTTTCAAGCTCTTTCCATAATTCACCTGCTCTTTTGACAAAAGGGACATAGCTAGCGCCTTCACCATACGCAAAGCGAATAATTCTCGTTTCCCCATGATGACTACCTTCCGCATGTGGAGGATTAAAGGCATCAAGCATCAAGACATTTTTTCCTGCTTTCGCTAAATGATAACCAGCTGCCATCCCCATCGATCCAGCACCAATAATAATTGCGTCGTAAATCATATTAATCCCTACTTTTTTGCTCAAGTATAACAAAATAAAAGGAGGTAGGACAGAAATTTCAGAAAATATTTTAAATTTCTTTAAGCCTACCACCGATTCCGGACGCAATTATGCCGAGGCATAATTGATAGTAGAAAATGCACAATCTCACTAGGAGGTTGTGCATTTGAATAAAAGTCTTAAAAGCTATTTCGCGCTTGGTAATATTTTATTTAACAATATGGCTACTATAGCAGCTGTTGCTATTGGAGAGCCGAATAAATATTGAACGGTTGTTGGTAATGAATATAAGAAATCTTTCGGAAGTAATGTAAGGGCTAATGTTAAAATCACTGGTACTGCGATTACATACATTTCCTTTTCACCAATGTTTTCATTTTTCATTATTTGTAAACCACTGATGGCAATAATGCCACAAACGATCACGAATACACCACCGATAACTGCTGAAGGAATAGCAGAAATAAGAGCAGCTAGTTTACCAGAGAAGCCGAATAAAATAAACCAAAAACCTGCAGCAATAAAAACACGGCGACTTGCGATACCTGTAATCGATATCACACCTGCATTTGTTGAATAGCCAGTAACAGGAGTTGAGCCTAGTAATGATGCAATGAAACAACCAATTCCTTCGCCGATAACTCCACGATTAATTTGTTTATCAGTTAATGGCTGATCAATAACGTTACTCACTGCAAACCATGTACCTGTAGTTTCTGCCATTAACACGATATAAATAATCACCATCGTAATGATAGCTGAAAAATTAAACGTAAAGCCGAAATCTGTAAATGGAATTTGAGGCATACTAAACCATCTTGCTTGTGACACTGCTGATAAATCTAAAACACCCATAATATTTGCGGCAATACAACCTGAGATTAAAGCGATAATTACTGAAGCGATACGAAATACGCGACCTTTTTTATTAAAGACAGAGCCTAGCATAACACAAAGGATTAGAACGCTAGCAGAAATAAGAGCTAAATAGATGTTTTGGTTAATAGATGCGCCTGCCGCATTAAAAATGTTATTACTTAAACCTACAGGCATTAATGAAAGACCTACTACAAAAATAATTGTCCCACCGACAATTGGTGGAATGAATGTTTTCACGATTTTATTGAATATACCTGTAACACCTAAAATAATTACTAAGATGGCGCCGACTAAACTTGCTCCTAGCACAGTACTCCAACCGAGATCTCCACTACCACTCGCTGCATAAATACCTACAATTGCACCGATTGGAACATATGAAGGACCTTGTGCTATCGGTAACTTCATGCAAAAGTGAGTTTGAATAATTGTTGCAATTCCTGCAGCAATGAAAGTCGATTGAATTAATGCGCTTGATTGTCCTGATTGTAAACCGATTAACATGGCAATTAAGAATGGCACTACGTAGACGTCCATCGCCATGACGTGCTGTAAACCGAGTAGAGCTGATTGACCAAATGATACCTTCTCATCTGGTAAAACTGTTAACTGCTGATTTTTTATTTTGTCGATTGCTAATTTGTTATGTTGCGTTTCCACTTAGATGTACACCTCAAAGTTGTAAATTTAGAATTTTATTTATGGTCTAGCGTGAACCTTATTTCCTTGTACCCAAACTTCACGGATGTTTTCAGGGCGCACAAGATACATAATTTTTTGGAAAATATCCTGTAAATCTTCCTTATCATCAAAAATAGGAAGTTTTGCAGAAGGTAACCTAGTATCGATAATTTGTACATCCCACGTGTAGCTTTCTTGTAATCGACCAATTGGTAGGCTTAAGCTTTCTCCGCCACCTGCTGTTGCTAAATAAAATGCTTCATTAATCGTAATACGTGAATTTGGGACACCACGTTTTTCAGCAGAAAGAGTTGTATCGACGCCGTCTTCTAGCATTCTAGATGACATGACTGCTTGTCTAGCATTATCGTATAGGCTAGGGGAGAAACCGCCAGAAATATCTGACCCTAATCCGATATCAACGCCTTTCGCACGGAAGCGGGCAATTGGAATGACACTATTTGCAAAATAAGCATTGGAAATTGGACAATGCCCAATCGCTGTGCCTGTTTCAGCAAATAGTTGTACATCATCATCATTTAAAAAATTACTATGCGCCATGACAGATTTATCGCCTAATAGACCAAAATCATTTAAGGCAAAGGCGTCATTTTTCTTAAATCGTTCCTTTACATAGCCATGCTCCCAATCGCTTTCACTACAATGTGACTGGATATGTGTATCGTATTTAGCAGCTAATTCTCCCAAGCCTTTTAGTGCATCGTCTGTACAGCTTGGAATAAAGCGTGGTGTGACAACTGGATAAACACCTTGTTTCGTTGATTTGGCTAATTCCTTCACAGCTACAATAAATTCTTCTGTATCTTTGAGTGCAGTTTGAGTATTTGCATCTCGGTAATAGTCTGGATTTTGTTCTGGATCATCCATTACAACTTTGCCGACTAGACCTCGTTGACCTTTATCAGCACAAATTTTCGCTAATAGTAGGCTTGCTTCTTTATGGACAGTTGCAAAATAGAGTGATGTAGTAGTTCCGTTTGCAAGTAGAGTACTTACTAAATCGTCATAGACCTCTTGTGCAAACTCTAAATCGGAGAATTTAGATTCAATAGGGAAGGTGTATGTGTTCAGCCAATCATAAAGTGGAATATCTAATGCAGTTCCAGCCTGTGCCCATTGTGGTGCATGTATATGCAAATCGACAAAGCCAGGTAAGAAATATTGTCCATCGGCTAATTGATGGAAATTTTCTTGATGTTGATATGTAGTTAGTAGATTATGATAGTCTGCATGCTCAGGAGATACTGTTTTCGCAATCATTCCGTCAGCATTAATGAAGAATAAATAATCCTTTAAAATTTGTACTTCAGTAGGAGACTTACTAGAAAAAGCTGTCCCTTTAAAAATTAACGTATATTCACTCATGAAATCCACCTTAATGTTCGTTTATTGTTGAATTCAAGGATTATTATAGGTCGTTAAATCTATTTTGTCTATAAAAAAGCGAATATTGATAGATTTATTTAAGGTTTTTAAACGGAGCTCACTATTTTTTTACAGCTTTTATAAGCATGGAGATGGATTATCGGCAAAATTGGGATTGAATTTTTTTACAAATGAAAAACTACACAAAAACTTGTTATTGTACAAATTTTGTGTAGTTCAAACTTCTAAAAAATAATTGTTATGAAATTGAATCATTGATGATGTTAATAAAAGTATTAAAGGTCGAAGAGGTATTTTGTTCATTTTTTCTTGTGCAAAGATAAATAGGACGCTGAATATCGATGTCTTTTATAAAAACTCGTGCTACTTCCTGTCGTTGAATAAAGTTAGAAGCCGCTATGGACGGAGCTAACATCGTACCATATCCAGCTGCAATGGCGTGAATGGATTCGTTGATGCCGTCTAGTTGTAGCCCTACTCGTGGTGGTGGGATTTTATGAACTTTACATAAAGCGTTTAAATATTCTTTCGTAGAGCTACCATCTTCTCGTGAAACAAATGGCTGCCGCATTAATTCCGCTAATGTCACTTTCTGATCTGCCAGCGGATGACCATAGGGGACGATAAACCAATAATCGAGATTCATGAGAAATTGATAATTAATATCTGGATGATGGCCATCCTCTTTTACGATAAAAGCCATATCAACCTTATAGTGAAGCAATTCTTCAATAACCTGCTGGGAATTAGCCGTTTTTATATGGATATGAGTAGTCGGATAGGCTTGTTTATATTTTGCAAGCCATTTCGGTAGTAAAAAATGGGACGGAACATGGGTAGAAGCAATTTGTAATTCTTCATTACCTGTGTTTTTTAATTGCCCCAACTTATTTTCGATATCCATTTCTAAATCAAATAACCGTCGTGCCTGTTTAAATAAATATTCTCCATTTGGTGTTAAGGTAATTCCTCGACCTTTAGATTCTAAAAGGGTTAGGCCAAGTTCTTTTTCTAAATTTCTCATTTGAATGGTAACGGCAGGTTGACTAATCATTAGAGCTTGCGCGGCCTTCGAAACACTATTGAGCTCGGCAACTTTTGTGAATAATCTAAGAGCATGTAAATTCATTATGTATCCCACCTTATATAAGAATTTTTTATCCTTTTATATAAATTATATATTAGATTTATTAATTTTCACTCTGTATCCTTTTAATTACAAGAAGTTTTTAGGGGGTGGGGACAATATGAATCGACAGCACATCGGGATTTTATTTGGTGGGGTGCTATTACTTGTAGTGGCTATGGGGATTAGCCGGTTTGCATTCACACCAATTTTGCCTTTTATGCGTCATGATGTCGGGTTTTCGTTTGAAGTTGCAGGATTTTTAGCATCGAGTAATTATATTGGCTATTTCATTGGTGCATTGTGGGCAGGGTTTATTAATCGCCAAAAGAAGGGTTTTTTATTGTTAAGTGTTGTCTTGAATGTCCTTTCTGTTGTTCTTATGGGAATCATTGGAATATATAGTGTTTGGCTTGTGCTTCGCCTAATTGCGGGCATTACAGGGGGACTGATTTTTGTATTAACATGTAGTATTATTATGGATTATTTAGCAAAGCATTCACTTACAAAATGGTCAGGCTATTTATTTGGCGGTATTGGATTAGGAATTGCTATTTCAGGTTTATTAGTCCCTGCTATTGAAGCGCGTTTTGCTTGGCAAGGTACATGGATTGGCTTAGGGATTTTATCTGCTATTTTTTTAGTGGTGACATATATACTTTGGAGAGGCTTGCATGTACAAGATAGTGTGAAAACTGCTAAATCCTCTGATGCAAAAATGACAACAGGCTTTATGCCATGGTTAATTGTCGCATATGGTTTTGAGGGATTAGGTTATATTATTACAGGTACTTTTTTAGTCGATATCATTCACAATATTCCTTCACTACAAGCATACTCTTCGTATAGCTGGGTCATTGTTGGGGTAGCGGCTATCCCATCAGCACCTGTTTGGACTGTATTATTAGAAAAATTTTCTGCCATCAAAATTTTGTTTGTTGCCTATGTATTGCAAGTAGCGGGCATCTTGTTGCCAGTATTTTCACAAACAGTATGGAGCGTATTATTATCGTCATTTTTATTTGGCTTAACATTTGTAGGCATTGTGACGTTAACGACTTCTTACGCACGTCAGCTATTCCCAACGCAAAGCGGTCCAGTCGTATCATTATTAACAACGTTCTATGCTTTTGGTCAAATTATCGGACCAATCATCGCGGGCCAGCTTGTGGCGGTTTATAGTAGTTATAAAGCAGCGCTTGTCTTTGCAGGAGTCATTGTATTTTTTGCATTAATTATCATGTTATGTGGAAGATGGATCACAGTTAAACGACAGGTCTCTTTAGACAATGCATTACCTATCAAAACTCAATCTAACCCTTAAATAAGAAAAGCCAGAAATTCCGTTGGGAATTTCTGGCTTTTATTTTTACTTAAAGATGGCGTGCCTCAATCTAAATGATATAAAAAAATAAAATAAAAGTCTATAACTTTTTGGGTATATATGAAAAAATAGTAATGTGCACAAGGGACGTAACGTTACGATTCTATACAGAGATGAGGGAATTATATGGCAAGAACAGTACCGACAGAAGAAGCGATTAAACGCTGGAATCAACATGCAGAAAGGTTTACAGTAAACTACGATGAACATGGTGGCATACACCGTGAAGTATTATTAAATCCAGCCATTTTTTCATTATTAGAAGAGGTGGAAGGAAAAAGGCTTCTAGATGCAGGGTGCGGAGAAGGCTATTTAAGTAGAATACTTGCTCAAAAAGGGGCTATTGTCACAGCAGTTGATTATTCAGAAAAGATGCTAGAAATTGCTAGAGAAAGAACGTATGAGGAAGTTCCGATACAATATAAACATGGAAATTGCGAAAAACTAGATTTTTTAGTAGACGAACAGTTTGATTGTATTGTTTCCAATATGGTCCTTCAAGATTTAGAGGATTATAAGGCGGCTTTGAGTGAAATGTATCGCCTTTTAAAACCTAATAGTACTTTCATCTTTTCTATTCTTCACCCGTGCTTTGTTACGCCGAATAGTGGATGGATAAGAAATGAACGGCTTGATCAACAGTATTGGAAGGTTCAGCGTTATTTTTATGAAGGAGTATACGATCAAAAGCTTCCGCTAGATTCCGATGAAAAAATTGTATTTTATCACCGTACATTAACGAGCTATATGAAAGCAATTATTCAAGCAGGCTTTTCTATAGAGGACGTTATCGAACCGATGCCTTCAAAAGAGATGCTAATAAAGTATCCACAATTCGAGGAAGATTTGCATTGTGCAGATTTTATCGTATTTAAATTAAGAAAATAAAGGAGGGGAGCATGTGCGTATATTTCATGTGAGTGAGGAAAGCGATATTACAATATTCCATCCCCGATTACCTGATCGACTAGATTTAGATCCAGAGAAAGGGCTAGTATGGGCAATTAACGATACATGTTTGCCTAATTTTTTAATCCCTAGAAATTGTCCACGAGTTTGCTATCATAGTGGTGCCGATACAACCGAACAGGATAAAAGAGCCTATATAGCATCAGCATCATGTTCACATGTTGTCGTAATTGAAAGCAAGTGGTTTGAGACGATGAAAAATACGAAACTTTACTTATATGAGTTTGATAGTAATGGATTTACGCTGCAAGATCAAAATGCTGGTTATTATACGAGTGAGACAACACAATATCCTATAGCTAAATTTGAACTAGAAAATTTATTTGAGGAAATGTTTAAACGTAATGTTGAATTACGGATAGTCGATAACCTGTGGAACATCTATGATGAAATTCAAAAAACAACCTTGAATTGGTCGATGTGCAGAATGCGATTTGCACTACCAAGAAAATAATTAACCAAGCCTCGTATACGCTACTATCGCGTGTACGAGGTCTTGTTTAACTTAGACAGTAATAGTTTGTACGAATGGGGTACTCGTAATGTCAATTAATTTACTATCTTTATATGTAAATATATATTCATAGTTGGCTGTTTCATCTAGCATTTTTGGTAAGTAATGTTTTAAATCGGCTATTCCTACATTTTCGGGATGAAAAATCCACGATAAATCTTTCCAATCTAAAATGCCCTCCGCGACTTTAATCGGTGTCACATATGGATAAGATTCTGGCAATTCAGCAATAAAAGCATACATACAGCCAAAGTCGGTTGTTCCATCCGTCCATGATATTTTCCCTTTGAATGTAATATCGTTCAGTACGATGCCCGTTTCTTCTTTAATTTCTCGTAATGCACCAGCAAGTGGCGTTTCATTTTTCTCAATCTTTCCGCCAACCCCATTCCAAGCTCCCATCCAATGAGGGAAATCCCTATTTAGCAATAATATTTGGTCACCCTTTTTAAGAAAACAAATTGTAAACTCAACCAAGTCTTTTTCCTCCTTTTTAAATGATAGAATGAATTCATAAAAGAAATTTAGATAATGAAATAGGCACAACCCAGTAAAATGGTTGTCCTACTAATAATAAACAACAGTTTCAAAATATCAATATTACTCTTTAAAAAAAGAATAAAGTAGGGGAAGTAAGGTTTAGCATTGTAATAGATGTTGACAGACTATTTTAAAGAGCTAAAGTTTTCCTTATACGATATTACTTAAATGAGGTGTGCATATGATTTTAATAAGTGCTTGCTTAGCGGGATTAAAGGTACGATATAACGGAACAGATAGTTTAGATGAAAGAATTCAAAAGCTTGTGTTAGAAAATAAAGCGTTAACCGTATGCCCTGAACTGAACTGCTCCCCAATTATTAGACACTCAATCTAACAATTGGAGGTGCAGTTTTTGTATGGTTAAATTTAAAGAAAA
>NZ_JBYTDL010000028.1:0-56000 GCF_058791335.1 Lysinibacillus sp. EB271-A1-10B | reverse complement strand
CCGGTTCAATACCGAACTCATTTTACTCAAGCTGCCTAATGAAATAACCGTGTCTAACTTTTAGGGGTCACTTCATTGATGTGAAAGGCAATTAGCGATTTCTTAAGCGTTTCAAAAAAACTCACTTGAAATAAAAATTCATCGCGTTTTGATAAAGAATTTTTTCCGCTGAAATTGGATCAAACAACTCTTGAATCAGTTCAATATCTGCATAAGAAAAAGGTCTTTTTGCTCGTGTGGACGGCAAGTCTGTACCGAACATTAACGCTTCTGAATTGACAGCGTAAATTGATTTCAACGCATGTTCTACATTGAGCTCTACACGACCAAAACCTGTCGCCTTTACTCGTACACCTTTTTCTACGAGTCGCAGCAAATGAGGTAAGCCTTCCTCAGAGAGTCCTAAATGATCAATTGAAATCGCCGGTAATTTTTCAATCGTTGGTGCAATTTCTGGCAAACTTTTTGCGTCAATATATAATTCACTATGCCAGCCAGCTAAATCATATACACGTCTCGCAAAGTAATCGAGCTTCGATAAATCTTCCGAGCCGCCGCGCTTCACATTGAATCGGAGTGCGCGTACACCTTTATTATGTAAATCGATAATCTCATCATCGGTCACCGAAAATGGAAGCTGTGTAACACCACAAAATGCAGATCCCATTTTCTCTAAAGCATTCACTAAATATGCTTGATCAAAACCTTGAAAAGAACCGGATACAATTGCCCCACCTACAATAGGATAAGTCGCAGTTTCTTTTTGATAATCTTCTACAACATAGCTAGGTGGTACATATCCTTGATTTTCAGTAATCGGAAAATCAAAATCAATAATGTGAAAGTGTGCATCAAAAATTCTCATCTTACCGCCCCCTTTCTTTAACATTAACAGATATACAACATAAAAGAAAATTATGTTCTTTTATACAAATACATAATTTTATCTTATCAATCAGAATGTACGAGTCATTAAATGATATATTTGAGATGTAGTTCAGATTAGCTTATTGATTTTTATATTTACAATTCATCAACACAAAAAAGCTAGGCTCACAAAAAAATTGTGAATACCTAGCTTTCTTTATGCGTGTTCATTTGTTAACCATGACATTACTAGTTTACCATATTATTCTTATTAATGTCGAATCTTTTGATTTATGGGTACTCATTATTAAGCTGTCAATTCAAAAAATAATTGAATACCTAGTCTTTTTTTGATTTTATACATTTTTGTAAATCCTAATATACGAATGCATACTAAAGAGCTTTTTTATTCACTCTTCATATGTTTGATTTCTTCGACCATACTCGAGAGCTTTATGAGCGTTTTCCAATTACGGACAGTTGCTGGAATCTCAAGCTTTTTTAGATTATTGCCTAGTTTGGAATTTCGAATGCTATCATAAAATAAAAGATACACATCCCTTCCATTTATGACACAGAGTTCTCTTTCGTTTGCATAGGATAAAAACTTATCACTATTGACTTTCGAAGGAGCTGACGGCAGCAAAGCAACATGCAAACATTCCCCTTTACATAAAAGTTGCGCTTCTGAAATCACCTCATCTAAAAAAGGTAATTGACTAATAATTTGCCGTATTTCCTCTGCTGTCCTAATGACAACTACACTCGATACCCCAAAATCATCTTTAATTTTATCGTGAATTTTCGTTTGTAAAAGCTCCTCAGTTTCATCTGATTCAAAAAGGATGTTTCCACTTTGGATATATGTCTTCACATTATGTAATCCTAATTGCTCAAGAGAATTTCTTAATTCTGCCATAATTATTTTATTATGCCCGCCTACATTAATTCCTCTAAGTAATGCTGTATATATGGTCATACTATCCGCCTTTCCATTTATATTTTATTTACTACTAATAGCTACATCCTTATATTGCTTCGTAGGCTTATCCTCTAGAAAATCAATAATCATCTCATTAAAAATATCTCGGCGCATCGTACTTAATGGATCAAATGCATTTTTGAATAATGCTAATTTTGCATTGTGAATATGTTTAAAAATAGTTCGGGATCCCTTCCCTTCATCAACGCCTGTTATAACTTTCCCTTCGCCTCCCATTACAAGCGTAGGTGACTGTATCCTATACAATTGATCTGTATGAGTAGGGAATGGTGCTTTTTTCATTGCAAGCAACATCTTTTTATCAATCGAAAAAGACTTTTTTAAAATCTGTTGAGTATAAGGCTCCTCTTTATAAAATTTCATCATGATATTTATAATTGTGTGGTATGGAAGTAGACTAAATATAAAGTTTGATAGTGACAGTACCCAGCTAGCCGCGATTGTGGGCATCTCACTATAACTATTAGAAACTACAAGCTTATCCACGTAAGTCGGGTATTTTATTGCAAGTAGCGTAGCCAATTGACCACCTTGTGATACACCGACAACATGAATTTTGCTAATTCCTAGTACATCCAAAAAACATTTGATATCCTCCACAATTATATGATGATCATATTTATTATTCGGGAATTCCTTTGTTGTATCACCATGTCCTCTATAATCTGGCAGAATCATTTGATAGTGTGAAGAAAATGCTTCAAATTGAGGCTCCCACATTTTCCATGATGCTCCGCTCCCATGCAAAAACAATATGGGCGTCCCTTGTCCTCTAATTTCATAATGTATATTGATATTGTTCGCATTAACTTTTGGCATAAAATATCCTCCTACTTTGTCTTACAAACATATCGCTCTTTTCACTCAACTAAAATTTGCTCTTTCTGTTGGATTACAAATTCATTTAGAAATAGCAGAATAAGAATATTACGATATGAAAAAAGGTAATAAAAAGAAAAGACACCCAGATGAGTGCCTTTAGATAATTTTCTTACCTATATGAATCATGAGTAGGTTGAAACAAGTCTTCTTCTGAATTTCTAACAACAGAAAAGTGTTCGACATTGTAATGACCATGCAGTGTATGATTATGATGCTTGATAATATGTTCTGCACTTAAAACATCACTGTCCGCAGTTGAATGCCCATCACCAACTAACGTGACATCAAAACCACTAATAGTCGCCGTTCTTACTGCACTATCAATGCAGTGCTGCGTCGAACAGCCCATCACAACTACATGTGTAATTTCTTGTGATTGCAAATGATTTAGAAGTTCAGTCCCATGGAAACAATTCGTTGCTTTCTTATCGAAAATCTTTGCTTCATGAGGAACATTAATACCATTATGAATTTCGAATCCTTTCCCTTTACCTTCCGCAACATCAAGATCTCTTTACAAATGCAACTGGAACATTGGAATTCCTTGCTTTATCAATGACTAAATTGATATTCCTAATAAGTAGTTCTTTATTAAAAACAGCTTTTTCTTTCTCATTGCCATCCAATAATTCTTGCTGAGCATCAATAATAAGTAATGCCTGATTCAAATAATTTTCCCCCTCCAATTTGAGGAAACTAGTAGTTAGACGGTTTCCCCTTTTTGTTTATCACGCTAACATATTTTTTATTCATACTATCTACCCCCTAAATGAAATTGTCATTTAAGACTAATTAATTTTACCATTTATTCCAAAAAGATAATAGCTGATAAAATGGAACTTTTCATGCTTATCACTAAAACATGTGGTTGATCCAACTGAAGGCGTCGGTCTCCACTCTAATCAGTTTTATCAAATGTCATCCTCCAACTTTAATCATGATGACACATGTCCTTGATACTATTACTATGATTAAGTATGTATGCCATACATTGAACCGTATCATCAATGCGTTGTTTTTTCGAATTATAATAACGTATATTTGAACCTTCTCGAATAGCAATAGCTTCGTTAATAACTTTATGAAATTCTTCAGGTAAATGATGTATCGCAAATTTACAAGCATCTACTTTTGAAACAATATCATTTTCTGTTAATGTATAAAATTGTCGTAACATCCCAGTAATAGACCATTCTACTTCTTCATCAACTAATTTATTTGGTATCACAAATGCCATAGTTTTATATTTTTCCATCGTTTTCAATCTATTCGCCCAATAACTGTTCATGTTTTGCAAAACATAATTAACCAGCACTCTTTCATCTACACTGAAGTTATAAGTAGCTATATCCGGCCCTAAAACGGTAATCCCTTTATTTTTTAAAACCCACCAAGTGATTGGGTTAATATCATCATTACCCCAATTTGTTTTGCCTTCATTTACCTTTAGACAGCCCTTTACCTCACTCTGTTTCTTTCCGACATCTCCAACTTGTATATAACTTCCATCCATCCCTATTTCCTTATATTTTCGATTTAATTCTTTGTGAAGGTCGGATATTACTTTCGCATCTTCTTCTGTTAATGTTCTGTTTACAACTGTTACAAAATCGATATCACTAGAGCCGTTTATGTAAGCGTTCAGAGCAATTGAACCATGTAAATAAAACCCTTCAAGTATATTCGGTATTTTATTTTGAAATAGGCTTAAATATTCATTTAAAACTGTTTGAACCGGAATAGGAATTCTAGAATCCATATAAACTCTCCTTTTCATCAAATAATACTTATATTACCAAAACGTCTGACTAATTTACAATTATTGATAATAATGTGATTAAACCTTAAATCAGAGATGCAATTTTTTCAAACCAATTTCCGTTTGATTTTCGATAAGACTGGACGCCTTAGAAAAGCATGCTGCCGGACCGGAAATCAACCCTACATTATGATGAAGAGCTAATATAGTGTATCTTATAAAAATTCATTGGGTATTCTAGGAATTAGATAAGGAGTGGGGGAATTTGTACACAGGGTATTTACAAGTAGTTGTTCAAACGGTTATTACCTTTTTTGTTCTTCTGACACTTACGAGGTTTTTAGGTAAAAAACAATTAAGTCACTTAACCTTCTTTAACTACGTAACTGGTATTACAATCGGTTCCATTGCAGCCAATATGGTAATATTAAAAACAATTGTATTCATAAAATTTTTAATTAGCTTAATTGTTTGGTGTGCGCTTACAACTTTAATTAGTTACATCGCTCTAAAATCAGGTAAAGTAAGAACATTATTTGACGGTCAACCGACAATTGTTATTAAAAAAGGAAAAATAGATAGAAAAGCTTTAGCTAACACTAAAATTAATCTTGATGACCTTACGATGATGATTAGACAATATCAAGTTTTCTCGATTACAGAAATTGACTATGCTATTTTAGAACCAAATGGCATGCTTAGTATTCTGAGAAAGCCTGAATTTCAAAGCACTCAAAAGACTGATTTAAGTATCTATCCTTCAGCTCCGTCTTTTATCCCAATTGAAATCATCACAGATGGGAAGCTATTGCCACGAAATTTACTGGAAGTTGGAAAAAGTAGAGAATGGCTAGATAACGAATTAAAAAAGGCAAATGTTAAAACAATCCAAGAAGTTTTATATGCAGAAATTCAACCAGACGGCAACATATTTATCCAAAAAATTGAATAAGATGATTTTCTTATTCAGTTGCTTCCAAGCACCTAAAACTTGACAAAAAATTTTTTTTATGCAATAATTTACTTTTATTATATTTATTTGTACAATAGGATTCTCCTGGCCAGGGGAATCCTATTTTTTTTTGAAGGAGTGTATTTGCATGAACAAAGGTGAATCCAGTTTAACTTCATTAATCTCAGCTTTTAGTAGAGCTTATCATAGTCAATTCGATACCCCTAAAATTTTTGATGACTATCTAGCAAAAGAGTTAATCACACAAAAAGAGTTCCTTGACATTCAAACAAATATGATTCAAGGCATCCAGTTTTTTAACAAAGAAATCGCAGAAAAACTAAATGGACAAACTGAAGAGTTATTAAAATGGATAGTGCAAACTCACCTCTCCCCTACGCCCTTGGCACGTGCAGCATATTGCGAAAAAGTTGTGCACAATGAAGTCATGTTAGGTTTACAGCAATATGTCATACTCGGAGCAGGATTAGACACATTTAGCTTAAGACACCCTGAATTTGAAAACATTTTAGAAATCTTTGAAATTGATCATCCTGCAACACAGGAGTTTAAAAAGAAAAGATTGACTGAAGTTGAAATAACGCTGCCAAGTAATGTACATTACATTTCCATGGATTTCACCAAAAAGTTTTCCTATCAACATCTAACGGATAACGGCTTCGACAATAAAAAAACGTTCTTTAGTCTACTAGGTGTTTCCTATTATTTAACGAAAGAGGAAACGTCAAGCTTACTTAAACATTTGTTTGCCAATGTACCGTCTGGAAGTTCCATCGTATTAGATTATGCAGATGAAAAATTATTTACTGAAAAAGGAATTTCAAATCGAGTAGATAATATGGTGAAAATGGCTGCAGCTAGTGGTGAACCAATGAAATCATGTTTTACTTATAAAGAAATGGAAAAAATGTTAGAAAACTTAGGCTTGCTAATTTATGAGCATTTATCTCCAAATACAATTAATGAACTTTATTTTGACAATCGAGAAGATTATTTAACAGCCTTTGAAACAATTCACTACATTCATGCTGTGAAAAAGTAAATTGAAGTTTGGAGGAGTCATCAAATGAAAATTTATCAATTGTCTAAAGAAAACGGCAAAAATATAACTCAATTTAAGTCAAATTTTATTATGTCTCGAATTATCAACACTGAAGCATCAGCTAGTATCGGATGTATGTATTTAGAAGAAAACGGTTTAATTGGCTATCATCAGTAGTTCCCCAGCTTCTTTTAATTATAGAGGGAGAAGGATTTGTAAAAAATGAACAAGAGCAATATTTTCAAGTCCAGCCTGGTGACGCAATTTTTTGGGAGAAGGACGAATGGCATGAAACAAAATCGGATAAAGGATTAACTGGCATCGTGATAGAATCTGAACACTTAAATCCCGCAGCTTTCATGCCTCTAAAGTTGGTTGTCGATATTTTCTGAATATTTCTCAGGCAATTAACTATGCAAGAATAACATCTTATCATATTTTAGTAATGTAAGATGGTTTAGTCTTACACCTCCCAAGCTTTGTTACTAAGGGTCACTTATTATAGGTGACCCTCTTTAAATTTACTATTCAATTAATAGTGTTTCTCTATAGTTTATTGACAAACTCCCAGTGGATTTCCGTCTGGATCATAAAAGGTAAAAAATTTCGTCTCACCTTCTCCATCTATTTCATTAACTTTAACATTCTTTTCAATTAATGATTGGTATGTTTCTTCAATGTCTTGTGTAATAAAATTAAAGAACTTCCCTACCCCAAAATAATTTTCTGGGAAATTTAGTGGTAAATGATTTTTTACTTTTACTAAACAAACAACAGTTTGAGATTCTGCATCAATTTTCATTACTGCAGCACCTTCCTCTAAGTATAAAAGAGAAAATCCTAGTTTCTCCTCGTACCATTTTGCAGATAGTTCGGGGTTCTTAATTGGAATAAATATTGCTTCTACTCCTTTTAATATAGGTTTACTCATACTTTCCCCCCTTATAATTTTCTTTAAAAATACGGCTCAGCTCACTCCACACATCAAACTTATTTCCGTCTACATCATAAAAAACAAAATTTCTTCCCGCATGGCCCCTATTTTCAATTCCTTCAACTTTAATTCCTTTATCGATCAATTCTGTCTCGGCATAATTGCGTCCGGAATCGGCTTTGTGCTTGCACAAAAAACTCCTTTCCAATACCGTGATATCCGCCGGAGGTTTTAACTTCTTTCAGCAGGTGTTTGAACACCTGCTGAAAGAAGTTAAAACGTTTACGAATAGTCTCTAATGCACTTAATCGTCAATAAAATTTGAGCTTTGATTGTTCATGGATTTCACAAGAAAAAAACGTTGATTGGCAAAATTATCAATTGCCTTATCACTATTCTGGTAACAGCGTTCTGCCCCCAGTTACTTACATACCATTCACATGACCGTTCTACATTGCTACTGGAATATATGAAGTTCCTATTCTAATTAACTTTTCACCCATCTACTCGCCCTCTTGAATCTTTCTGGTAAATTATCCCACATTCTACCTTTATATCCTTTTACGCCTGTGCTACAATTTCATCCTGACAAAATGCTAAGTTTGATTTGAAGTTGTGTTTGTCTACAGTCTAAAACGACCAGACCCAATTTCGAGTTCTGGTCATTATGAAATGCTAAGTGTCAAAGTTAGGCAACCCAATAAAAACAGTAAAGATTCTCCCCATACATTAACTCGAATGAGTATTCCCTCTTCTGTAGATTAACTCTTTACAAATATAAAATTGATTCTCTCTATATATTATATAGAAAGAGAATTGTATAAGGCACTTTAATATCCAAGTGTATTTGATTCATAGAAAGATGTGTGCTGTCGAAGATAAAATTTATTCTTTAGTATGGAGGAATTTTGAAATATGAAACAAAAACAATTAACCTTATGGCGCCCTAAAGGTTTTTTGCAGTGGCTATTAACAGGCATTTCAGTAGTACTAACACTTCTTACTGCCATGATTACGTATGCCATTTTTCATACAACTAATATTCTTAGTGTAATTGGTTTCCTTGGAACGCTTGCATTGTACTCTCCATGGTTTTTATTAATCTTAACCTTTTTTATCATAGTGCTATTAATACTTGCTTTATGGAAGAAAGCTAAAATCGCTCAATTCATGTTGATTCCGCTATTGATAATAAATGTATTTCTAAATGTGGAGCCAATTATGGAAATGAAGAACTATGCTAAAAAAGAAAATGTTCAAGTTTCACTTTACTCTCACTTTTTTTACAAAACAGAAATATCATCAAAGTTTACAAAAGATATCGTATACGGAAAAACTACAGATGGCGTTGAGTTAAAGCTTGATATGTGGCCAGCTAATGAAAAATTGAAAAACACACGTACTCCAGCTGTTATAAAGGTACATGGAGGCGGATGGGTTGAGGGTAGTAAAGCGAGTGCCCCTTATTTGAATCAATGGTTAAGTGAATTAGGATTTACTGTTTTTGATATAGACTATCGCATGCCACCCCAAGCAGGATGGAAAGATGAGGTAGCTGATGTGAAATCAGCAATAGGATGGGTAGTAGAATATGCGGATACTTACAAAATTGATCCTAAAAAAATAAACTTAATGGGTGATTCAGCAGGTGGAAATCTAGCTATGCTCGCTGCTTATAGTATAGGAGACACAACTTTACTACCGTCCACCAATGTACCATCAGTACCTATTAATACTGTGATAAATTTTTATGGACCGTCAGATATGACAAAATTTTATGAGAATAACCCGAGTCCGGGCTATGTGCAAAATGTTATGAAAGAGTATATAAGGGGCACACCTTCACAATTTCCTGATCGTTATCAAAAGCTTTCTCCTATCAATTATATTGGAGAACACACACCACCTACCATTATGTTTTTAGGCACGAGCGACAGTCTTGTCCCAACAGAACAAGCTAAAATATTGGGCAAGGAACTTTCAATGAATCATGTTCCTCATGAGATCTATTATCTTCCGAAAGCTGAACATGTTTATGATGGAGTACTAGGTAGTTTGAATACCCAAATTACGTTCGAGAAGCTCAAGACATTCCTTCAGAAATATAACAAATAACATGCTACAGAAAAAATTGTAGATAAAGTTGACATCTAAAAGAGCACCCCTGTTAAGCAAAAAACGTAATGAAGTAACCTGCCTGTAGTGGACTCCACCACCGAGTTGTTGTGCATGCTGGAGCAAATAACAAAATGACCAGACTCCATCTCGAGTTCTGGTCATTACTTTTTTTACGTTTTTTAACTATAATTTGCTTTGAACAATTATTGGTCACTATACTTGAATGTTTTTAATGAAATAATAAGTGTCAATGCTAAGCATCCTATTAAAAGGAATAAAGATTCTCCCCATGTACTAAAGTTATTTATAAATGCAGCTTTAATCCCATTTAAAAACCATTCGAATGGATTTATCAGACTAATATATTGTATAAAGTTTGGCGCCTTTTCCATTGTAAAAAATGCATTGCTACAAAGTAACATTGGTATCATCAGTACATTGGCAGTCATACTTAAATGTCCCTCGTTCTTCACGAGACTTGATAAAAAAAAGCTTAAAAAAACAAAACTTAATGAGGCTATTAAAATAATCGGTGTCATATATAAGAATGTATTAAAAGATATATCTAGAGGATTGATAACGATAGAAAATAAAAGCACGATATAAGATAAAATAATGGCAACTATTGCCCACGAACTCGAAATACTAATGATATATTTCCATAAAGGCATAGGTGTAGCGTGAAGTAAATTATAGACACCTCTTTTTCTTTGCGATAACGCTATAAAAGCAGTGGTCATAAACGAATAAAAAAATACACTCACAGCAATGATTCCTTCTACATAATTTCCTGCATAGCTCGGTACAAATAACCTTAGCGCAATAATCGCAGCAAATGGCATTAATATTGACCAAAATAGTAAATACATATCTTTAATACTCGATTTCAAATTTAATACGAAAACAGCCTTCATTTTCTCACTCCTCACATTGTCAATTCAAAAAATAATTCTTCTAAATTTTGAGTTTGGTAGTGCTCCATTAAACTATCAGGTGAACCATTTGCAATTATTTTTCCATGATGCATCATCAACACTCTGTCAGCCACATTCATTACCTCCAACATATCGTGGGAAGAAAATAAGACGGAAACCCCGCTATCTTTTAAACGTTTAATGATATGTTGAATTTCTCGTTGTCCTCTTGGATCTAATCCTGCAGAAGGTTCATCCAAAATCACAAGTTTAGGATTATGCAAAGTTGTCACGATAATTGCCAGGCGCTTTTGCTGTCCTAATGACAGTTTAATAGCAGGCATTTTTTTCACTTGCAATAAATCAAAAGCTGCAAGTTTTTCATCTATCAGCATTTTTGTTAGCGAAACTCCATAAAATGCAGCAAATAATTTCAGATTATCCTCTACAGAATAGCCTTCGAAAAAAGGTGTTGTTTGAAGCTGCGTACCTATTTCCTTTTTGTATTCAGATGTCCAGTATTTAATTGCTCCACTGTCCTGAGGAATAATGCCAAGAAGCATACCGATAGTTGTTGTTTTACCAGCACCATTTGTGCCCACTAAAGCTACTATCTCCCCCTCATTAATATCAACATCTATATGATCAACGACACATCTAGTTTTATAACTTTTCATTAATTGACTAGCGCTAATTAATTTTTTCACTTTTTCTCTCCTTTACTTATTGTTGTATATTCAACGTTGATCATGTAGGTATTTTTTAACTCCCTCATTCGAGGGAGTTATTTTTTTTCATAATATCAATAGCTTGATGTACAAATTTTGTCTGCACTTTCACAATTTCTAGCATATTATCAAATGCTAGTTGTGTTAATGCTGGCAGTTCTCCTTGCATAGCAATCAATTTCGCCTCATAGCCAGCATTGATAGCCTGCTCTTCTTGCTCTAAAATTTTTTTCTGCTTTTCTAATGCTTCCACAGCTTTAGCTTTTGGCAGTTTAAATGCAAAGGATACACCAGAATACAAAGTTGTAGGGTAAACTACAGAGGATTTTTCAAGAGCCTCGATAATTAATTCTTGCTCATGCTCCCTGCCCTTTTCGGTAATTTGGTAAATTGCTTTTTGTCTATGACCTGTGGATTCAATGCTAGCCACCTCTATGTAGCCATCTTTTTCAAGCTTCTTTAAAGCATTATAGATAGAGCCGATTAGCACACCACCCCATCGTTCAGCGTCATTTAATTCAAGCATTACTTTAATATCATAGCCAGTCATTGGTTTTAGCCCCAACATTGCAAGAACTAATAGCCTTGTCATAATAATCACCTTTTTATATTCAACGTTGAATAAGTTGAATATACCGTTTTTTGATTTTTTTGTCAATTATCTTTATAATTCTTTTTTAATGTCGGAAAAATCTAAATTCGCTATAATAAATTATTTTATGATAGAATATATCATATTGCGCCATCAAAGGGGCATGTACCAATTCAAGCTGTAGCAAATTTATTTGCTACAGCTCTTTTTTTAAAAAAATTTATTTCCTATTTTCTAATTCCCTTTTTTTGCAAATTAACCTAATGATTCTTTAAGGTTATCGCTAACTGGCCAGGCGTTTTGTAAAAATTCATGAAACGTTAGTATATTCGGTTCATCTGAGCGAACTTTTAAATTTATAGCTGATGTAATTATTGATTCTGAAACATGTTGGAGGATCGTTATCGAACCGTCCTGTATTTCATTTTCAATAGCATTTTGACCTAAAATCGCATAGCCTGTTCCGTTCAACACGGCACGCTTAATCATCTCATCACTTCCCCCAACCATAATAGTGGACTGAGGTTGAAAATCTGCTTTTTTGAAGTATTGTTCTATAATATTGCTGAAACTACAATGATAGTCATAGGAGATAAAAGTAGCTTCTCTTATAATTTCATGAAAACTTCTTTCTTTGCAAATTTCAGACGAAGCAACTAAAAAAGCCTTTTCCTCTTCTAAAAAAGTTTTACTGATATCGATATCATTACACTCATTCGCAATAATGGCGATATCTGCCACATGGTCTCGTACACTTTTGATAGCATGTACACTGTTTAGTGGTAGAAGGCTTATTTTCACAGTCGGGTATATTTCCAAATAAGCGTTTACAATCGGCGAAAGGTGTTGCGTACAATAATATTCTGAGGCAGCAATCGTCAGAATGCCAGAAGGTCCATGTAGTTCTTCCATGTCTTTTTCTAACTTATCTATAAAGATAAATAAGCTATCGACATGGTCTTTTAACTTTTTTCCAGCAGCTGTTAGCAACGTCTTTTTACCAACTCTTGTTAATAGAGTGTGATTCAGTTCTTTTTCTAAAGACTGTATTTGTAACGTAATAGTTGGCTGTGTATATCCTAATCTTTTGGCAGCCTTTGTGATATTTAATTCTTCTGCGACTACTTGAAAGGTTTTTAAATTCCTTAGTTCCATCTATATCACCGTCTACTTTCCCCTTATTCCCACAAAATGAATTTTCTCCAAAGATGTATTTCCATTATAAAGTAATAATTCTCCTACTTCCATTTAAGAAAATGAGATGTATTTAACTCCAATTAATTTCCTCTTTAGCTATTTACAATTTTAGGAATCCCATTTCAAATAATATTTATCAACAATCTTTTAACTATTAATATTTCTTATAGTAGGCATTTGACGTATTTTCTGAATTAAGAGAAAATTCTTTCAACACCAACGGAATGGGGATGAGTTTATGATTGATTGGAAAAACATAAATGAAGAAGGCTTATTAGCGCCCACAATGGCGAAGGATTTTCCAAATTTACAGGTAGTTAAATCGGAGGGATTATTTTATATAGGGGTCGACGGTAAAAAGTATCTAGACTTTACTTCTGGTATAGCTACAGAAAATACAGGGCACAGACATCCCAAGGTCATTACTGCGATTAAAAATCAAGTTGATTATTTAGTTCATGGTCCTATTGGTATTATAAATTACGATTCAATTATTCTATTAGCTAAGAAATTGAGAAAGATTCTTCCACAGTCATTAGATTGTTTTTTCTTCGGAAATAGTGGAGCAGAGGCAATTGAAGGTGCCGTAAAATTAGCAAGACATGTAACTAGGAGACCTTACGTTGTTTCTTTCCTTGGAGGATTCCATGGAAGAACGATGGGAGCCTTAAGCCTCACTACATCAAAAAGTAAATACAGAAAGAGTTTACCAGTCGGAGCGAACATGACATATCAATTACCATATGCTCAATTAACGGAAACACCAGCAGGTTTAAACCATGATGAATATTGGTCAGAACGCGTTGAAAAAGATTTTGAACGTTTATTTAATCATCAAGTGTCTCCAGATGAAGTGGCAGCTGTTATTTTAGAGCCTGTTCTAGGAGAAGGCGGTTATGTTATCCCTCCAAAAGCATGGTTACAAAAAATAAAAGCAATCTGTGACCGCTACGGAATATTATTAATCTTTGATGAAGTTCAAACTGGTTTTGGTCGAACTGGTGACTGGTTTGCAGCAAATCGATTTGATGTGATCCCTGATATTATGGCGATTGCAAAGGGAATTGCCAGCGGACTACCCCTTAGCGCAACAGTAGCTTCAAGGGAATTAATGGAACAATGGACAATTGGAAGTCATAGTACTACATTTGGTGGAAATCCTATCGCATGTGCGGCCGCATGCGCTACAATTGACGTTCTTGAAGATGAAGGTTTAGTAGAAAATGCAAGAATATTAGGTGACTATGCATTAAATAAATTAATACTCTTAAAAGAAAAACATCACACGATTGGTGAAGTTCGTGGAATTGGTTTGATGTTAGGAATTGAAATTATTCATCCAGAAACCCAAGAACCCAATGGTAAGGGGTTAATGAATATCCTAGAGAAATGTCTGCATAAAGGGGTTATTTACTATTTAAGCGGTAATAAAGGAGAAGTAATTCGAATGATGCCCCCATTAAATATTGATAAAGAACATTTAGACTTAGGAATTTCCTTGCTAGACGAAGCAATTACTGAATACGAATTAGAATTAAGTTCGGGGGTGTATTAATGAATATATTGGATACTTTCGTTCTTGTTCTTTATTTTGGTGCCTTAATAATTGTAGGAATAATCGGAATTAAAAAAGCGAAATCAGAAAAAGATTTTGTCCTCGCAGGAAGTCGTCTAGGGTATTACAGCCACGTTGGTTGTTTAGCAGCTGTTATTATTGGTGGTGCAGCTACGATGGGTTCAACGACATTAGGTTATGATTATGGGGTTTCTGGTCTTTGGTTTGTTTCGATGATGGGCTTTGGTATAGCTGCCTTGGGTCTTTTCGTCGTTAATAAAATTGGTGGGTATGAGGTTTTTACTATTAGTCAGTTACTAGGAAAGCGCTTTGGTGAAGGAACTCAGCTTATTAGTGCGATTGTTACTGCAATCTATACCCTGATGGTAGTCGTAACACAAGTAATTGGTATGGGAAATGTTATTCACGTATTACTAGGCTGGGCCCTTATTCCTTCTATGATTATTGGCGGAGGGATCGTGCTCTTTTATACTATCTTAGGGGGTATGTGGAGTATTACCTTAACCGATATTATACAATTTATTGTCATGACTATCGGTGTATTTTTCATTATGTTCCCGTTTAGCGTAAACAGTGTCGGAGGATTAACAGTTCTATTTAGTAGTGTGCCAGAAGCGCATCTAAGCCTTACAAATATCGGCTGGGACCGAATCTTCCAATACTTTTTATTGTACTTCTTTGGTTTAATGGTTTCTCAAGACATCTGGCAGCGTGTATTTACAGCGAGAAGTCAAAAGGTAGCGAAAAGCAGTGCTATTTCAGCTGGTGTATACAGTGTTTTATATGGTCTAGTACTAAGTATAGTGGGTATGTGTGCACTTGTCCTACTTCCAAATCTAGGGGAAACTCAATCTGCTTTTACTAGTCTTGCATTAGAAATTCTTCCACCAGGCTTGTTGGGACTTGTTCTAGCTAGTGTTTGTTCTGCACTTATGTCAAATGCTTCAGGAGCTATTTTTGCCTCTGCGACACTTATCACCAACGATATTATTAAGGTGTACGTAAAAAAAGATATGACTGATAGAGATATCATCAATACATCGCGAATGGTCATCCTTGGCTTAGGTGTCTTAGCCATCATTTTCTCTGTATGGATTCAAAACATACTAGTGGCATTAGACATGGCCTACGCAATTTTATCAGGTGCTATCTTCGTACCTCTTATCGTCGGCCTTTATTGGAAACGTGTAACAAGTAAAGCTGCTTTCTACTCTATAATTGCTAGTTCACTAGTTATCTTTATTTCATTTATAATTTTTGGCATTACTTCTACACTACCAATTATTTATGGTTTAATTACTGGACTCGTCGTTATTGTAGGTTTCACGCTTATTATTCCCGAAAATAACATTGAGATGAACAAAAAAAATACAACAATTTACAAGTGAACATTTATAGAAAATACCAATTTCACACAAACTCAATGTAAGCTGCACTCCAAAAGTTAAACACATCTAACAATTGGAGATGCAGTTTTTTTATGAATATCAAAAAGTATTTTCATAAAGAATTTCTTCGGCATCATGACATCCCTAGTTTTTCTTCCATCATGCAAAGTGACCTTTACTATGTTAATTCAGAAATTTGCTGTGATTAGGTAAAGCAATCTGCTCGAATTCACTAGCTAACTTATGCAAATTTCTCGTAAGCTCTTCCCCCTTCATTGGTAATCCATGTCCTGCAATAGCTACTGAAGGTTTTAGAGCCTCTAATTTTTTTACAGAATCCCAAGCTGCTTGCCAATCCGTCGTAAAGTATCGCGGCGGCCCGCTAATTTCCTTTTTTTGTAGCAACACTTTGTAGAGCGACTCTTGTTTAACCGTAACAAATGCATCTCCAACAATTAATGCTCGATCCTCTTCACGAAATAATGATATATGTCCTGGCGTATGACCCGGCGTATGAATCCAACGAAAACCACCCATAAATGGAATACTACCATCCGAAGGAAGTGCCTCAACTCTGTTTCCTAAGTTAATCGCTTCATTCGGAAAAATGGATGAAACTTTTGCTAGTAGGCCACCATTTACACTAGGATCAGGTTTAGGGTAATTTTTTATATCTGTTAAATAAGGTAATTCTAAAGAATGTGCATAAACCGGCATACCCCAGTGTTCAATTAAATCAATTATCGCCCCAACATGATCAAAATGACCGTGCGTCAAAATTAGCGCTTTAGGTCGGCTATTTGATCCAAATCTCTCCTCGGCTATCGAAATAATTTCCTTTGCACTTTTTGGCATGCCTGCATCAATTAGTACGAACTCTCTCTTATGAGGTTCACCGAAGAGTACAATATTAACAATTTGAATCGTATGTTGGTATAAATCAGGCAAAACTTCTACACCATCACCACTCCAAATTGATGTCGCAGGAATATATTTAAAGTCGCTACCATAGTGCATATTTTCATGCATGGAAATCCCTACTTCCTCATTGAATTGTAGACAATCATATTTTTCCTTTATACAGTAAAGATATAGCAAGAAAAAAATGGGTTTTATATTTTCCTAAAGCATTAATTTCTTTCAGCGAGTGTTTGAGTACTCGCTGAAAAGTAGCTTAAATCCGCATCCATTTCACCTAGTAAAAAACGTTAAGAGCTACCTTCCGCTTCATGTCCCTATCTTTAGTGCCTTTCAATCACTCGTGCCATATTCTTTACACCTACAAATATCATCCTCACTTTCACCTATAAGTAATAAAATAGTTTCATTGTATATTGCTACCTATAAATGTATAATTTTACTGTATTTTGTTCGAAGTAAATGATTCTTGTTTAAACTTCGCCAAATAAAAACACGGAAAGGAATGTGTAGTTTGAAGATTGTAGGAATTATTGTAGCTGTTGTGGTTTTACTTATTGTTGGTTTAATTATTGCGAGCAAACGAATTGTGAAAAACGCAAAAAAATCACAGTTAGAAATGGAGGCGGCTAACCCTTTACCGAAAGAGAAACAGCATTTGCTTGCCTACGGTGCCAATATAGCTCTTTACCGGTCTGAGTCTCCTCGGATACTGCCAGTGAAGGTAGATCACGAGACATTGAAAGAAGGTCTTTCTTCATACTGGGACGTTAGTAATCCAGAGGAGGCTGTAGAAACCTTAGAATGGCTTCTTATGGAAGGACATCGTGCAAGGTATGACGAGCTCTTTATGGCGTTGAAAGCTGGCCAGACTTTTACAGAGGAAGAAGTGGGCAAATCACAGAAATGCTATGAATCTGCGCAAGAAGTAATGATGAAGCAGCTTTCCTTTGCAAAATCAGACTATGACCGTGTGGACACTATTGCCGCATGGGATTTTGACCGAGCTGTAAATATTGCAAGATGGAGCTACATAGTTGGTTATTTAACCGAAGAACAGGCATGGGGCTATATTGCGAGAGCAGCTGATGCCGGCAGCCATTTCTTCCAATCATGGAATGACTATTTTATTTCATTTGCATTTGGTCGTGCCATTGCTTACGAGGGTGACATTTACGACATCATTTGGAGTGGAAAAGAATTGCTAAAAGAAGATGGCTCGATTTGGAATGAATTTAGTATTAATCGATCAGCGGTACAAAAAGTCTAAAACTTAACATTGGACAAGGTCCAAGAGTGTATTCTATTTAGAGTACAAAGAAATAAATGATGATTAAAACAAAAACCTGCTAGATATTTAGCTACTTTCTTAGCTAAAATCTAGCAGGTTTACTTATTTACGAACAGCTTCAAATGTAATTAATGAATGCTCTTTTGAAGGCTTTTTATTATAAATATATTCAGCTGAACAAGTAATATCAGAAAAACCTAAGCTTGTTAAAATGTGCTGGAATTCTTCTATTCCGTACCATCGCAACGGAAATCTTTGTAATTCTGAATCTATTAATTTACCATTTCTCCATTTTTCATATTTCAAAACGGTTAGCGTATATTGATCAATCCAGTTCATTTCAACGGCTTTTCTTTCTAATGCAATTCCTTCCTTTTTCGAAATTTCATAGTAAGATGAAGAAGTTTCCCCTGTTCGCCAGTCTGTAGGTAAAAGCAAGTCTACAATTAAGCGTCCTCCAGGTATCAAATGATTATACATACATTTTAATGCATCCATCGCATCTTTTGAATTCTCTATTAAGCATAAAGAACCTGTAGGCATAACAATCGCTTCAAATTTCGAGTCTATTGAAAACTTGCTCAAGTTACCTTCATATAGATTTGGCATGAATCCTCTTTCTTCACAACGTTTTCTGCATAAATCTAACATTTCAGGTGAGTAATCAATTCCCTCAACTTTATATCCCTTTTCAAGTAAAGGAATTAAGAAGCGTCCAGAACCAACCCCCGCTTCAAGCACTTTTCCCTTAGTTCCCTTTAGTCGTTCAAGATAATATTCAATATCCCCACCAATAGAATATCCTACTGGTTTTGTCAAATCATAAAGTTCTGTACATAATGGACCGTAATAACTATACAAAGTAATTCCTCCGATTTTTTTGCAGAAGAATCTATTATACTTAGTTCTTCCACACCTTATTTATGTTTGATGAAAAAATAGAGCTGACTTTCATAATTAATCACTCACTTTCTTAAAGAATATAGTAAAATTATACATAATTACTTTATTTTTTACAAATATTTTCTTAATTCCCAAAAGAACTGAATAATAGTAAGAAGAACCTTACTGCTGTTCTTGTGCTCATTAAAAAATAAGGAGAGAATGCTATGAATAAAGAAAAAGTGTTTGCAGAGTTCCCATTATTAAACTCCGAAAAGCTAGTACTAAAAAAATTGAAAATGCACATTTACAGGAACTATTTGCAATTTATGATAATGAAAAAGTATTTGAATACTGCGGGATAATCCCTAAACATAATATCCAAACAGTGAATAAAATGATTGGGCATTTTGATAGAGATTACAAGAAGGAAAGCATAGTTAAATGGGGCATTTTTCAAAAATCTCATAGCGATCAATTAGTAGGTATTATAGAAGCAATGGAATTTAATCAAAAAGTGAATATGGTGACGATTGGTTACTATTTAGCAGAGGACTATTGGGGTAAAGGCCTTGCATCTGATGCGGTTAACATACTTGTCAAATTTTTATTTGAGGAAGTTAATATAAATCGAATACAGGCCGAAGTAATGCCGTTAAATGAAGCATCTAAAAAGATTCTCCTAAAAAATAGTTTTCTAAAAGAAGGACTTTTGAGACAAGCTAAAGTATGGTCTGGTAAAGGTGTTGTAGATTTAGAAGTATACAGTTTGCTTAAAGAAGATTACATGGTGAACTAAATAATTAGGTACTCTTTCGTCAAAGGTGCTTATACAGATAATTCTTTCGGACATCATTTATGAGATAATGGATTAATATTAACAACCGAAAGAGTGGTTCTATTGACTAATGGGCATAAACCTATCAACTTGCAATACCATAAAATACGAGTAACTTATTTGATAGCTATTGTTATCACCATTTCACTCGGCTTAGCTTCAAGAAATTGGAGTACCCTACTCCCGTCATTTGTAGCGCAGAACGCAGGAGACATACTATGGGCTATGATGGTCTATTTCGGATTTCGATTGTTGCTAGTGGGTAAAAGCGTCCTCACAGCTATTTGGCTCAGTCTTTTGTTTAGCTTCGGCATTGAATTTAGCCAGTTATATCAGGAAGACTGGATTAATCAGATTCGTGGGACTACGCTCGGGGCTTTGATACTTGGCAAAGGCTTTCTTGTAGAGGATTTGGTTCGATATACAGCGGGGATCATAATCGCTACTGTTTTGGATACAGCGGCAATTAAATTAAGGCTTCGAAGTTACATGGAAAATCGCTAGAGAATTATATTAAGTCTCTAGCGATTTTATATTTAGGGTTAAATTAATAAACCATATTTTAAATGATCAATCTTTATTACAAACCTATATGAGGAATGGTCATCATCTATTCATTAATCCAATTGATTAATTCTTTATCAAAAATATCCGGTTCTTCAAACATTGGGTTATGGCCGCTTTTTTCAAAAATGAGCTTCTTCACGTTTTCAAATGAATCATTAATTACATCCCAAAGTGAAACAGGAGCGACTAAATAATCATACTTTCCTAACCCTACCAAAATAGGTTTATCTAAATGAGCCGTAGATTGGATTAGATTTCGTTCAGCAAAAGCTACACCCCAAAGATAATCAATAACATCCATATTTGTATAGACGCCTTCCCACATATAAGCAGCATCGAACGTGTAGTCATAAAAGCTATGCGCTCCCATACGAATACACATATGCACAAATCTTCTCTCTGGATCATTGTGAATATCATTCTCTAACAAAGCAATATCATGCTCAAATTGTTTTGTTCGTTCAGCATTAGCCGTCTCATTAAAAAATGAAAAACTTTGCTGCTGTCTCTCCTGACTGTTTGTCGGTGCTGAATTTAATAAAATGACCTTCTGAACATTTTGAGGATATTTTTCGGCATACGCAATCGCCATAAATGCATGTCCAGAATGTCCTAAAATGATAAAATCCTCAAGCTTTAATAATTGTCTTGCTGCTTCGATATCCTCGACAATTTTATCCAAAGTATAATCTTCTTTCTTTAAAGCACGTGGTGGCTTCACAAACCCTCTATGATCCAAAAAGATAAATCGAAATTGTTTATATAAATTTTCCGAGAACAAGCGTGGATAATATACACTGCTACCCACTACCAATATTGGCTTACCTTGTCCCTTCACACAATATTTCAATTCAAAACCTTCATTTAAAATGCTTTGATAACTATTCATTATAATCGTCCTCTTTTCTTTTTATATCGAAGAGCCATATTTTAATGCTCTTCTCCTTATCACTCCCTTTCTATTTTACGTTCCCGTGTTTTCTCCATAGAACGCTCCAGCATCCTACCTCACCTCTCATTATTATTTTATATGTAATTTAAAAAGCCTTTTATCGAACAATACTAATTCTATTTTTCTCTACCAAAATGCCTGATAATATAGAAAAGTAAAATTTTTAAAAATGTGAATCAAGTATACAATAAAAATTTAGTAGTTTAAAATTATTAAATATTAGAAAAATATAGAAAGTTAGAGGATACAAGAACATGGATAAACAGTTACAACACATCATAACCTTGCGGGAGAATGGTCGATTGGAAGAAGCAAATCAATTAATGGTAGCACTAGTTAAAGAAGATCCTGAAAATGGATATTACCAATTTCAATGTGCATGGACATATGATTCATTAGGAAAAGAAAATGACGCTGTTCCCCACTATGAAAAAGCGATTCAACTAGGGCTCGAATCAGAAATTTTACTAGATGCTTATGTAGGGTTAGGAAGTACTTATCGTACATTAGGGCAATATGAACAGGCAAAACGTATTTTTGAACAAGCCATAAGTGAGTTTCCCGAAGCCGAACATGTAAAGGTATTTTATGCAATGACTCTCTATAATCTTAGGGAACATTCAAAGGCTATGGAAACTTTGTTAAATACAGTAGTTGACACTACTAATGATGAAGGTATAAAAGACTATCGTAAAGCCATAAAGTTTTACAGTGATAAACTTGATCAAACGTGGGAATAACAAAATAAACGCAGAAAAGACCAGGCTCCTATTTGGTAACCTGATCTTTTCATATTACTTCACAATATTTGTCTTTTTATCGGTAGAAATAATTGCAACAAATACTAATGAAATTATACCGCTAAAGAAAAATAAATAACTTAAAGGAATTAAAAAGAAGTTTCTTTCTATGAGTGTTCCATCTGGCAGTATTTCATCCCCGATAATTCCCTTCGTAAATAAACATAAAATTCCTATTAAAATCGGTAAAGTTGCAAGTATATATTTTTTCATCATTCTTCTCCTATTATTCATTATCCTCATTTTTTCTATATTCCAAAATGTCACCTGGTTAGCAGTCTAAAACTTCGCATATTTTTTCTAATGTAGGAAATTTAACGGCTTTTGCCTTTCCATTTTTCAAGTTAGAAACATTCGCCATTGTATTGCCTAGTTTTTCTGATAATTCTGTAACACACCATTTTTCTTTTGGCCAGCATGACATCGAGATTTACTATGATAACCATCGTTTACACACCTCAATCGTTAGATCATTATCCTGCTTTATCTCACTTGCTTTTCTTACTAAATAAGAAAGCATTGAAGTAAAGACTGAGATGACGATTGCAAAGAATAAAATCTAGGACATTCGTGTGATAGCTACCAACCGAAAAAATATAAAGTAACGCAGCTACATATAAGACACCTTAGATCATGGCTAACACACTTAGTATTTTTAATTAATCTGCGTTCGAGTCCGTAATATCTTGATTAGAGCCAATAAAAATGGAATCCACGTTATCCAAATGCAATAAATGGATTATATAGTGCTTGTAGTTCTTCTTTGTCTAGTAAATCTTCCTTGCCTGTTTGTGGCCCTATATAAATACCGAACAATAATACAATTATCAATTTTAACCATCTTGATAATTATCTTTGTTCATAACTTGCTAATGACATATTATCTTGTCATTCATTCCAAGTCAATAATTATTTATCGTAAAACAATAAATAATTATTGTAACTGCATATACCTTCCCCTTTTTAGCCAAAATGCTTGCTAGATTAATGAAATATGATAAAATAAGAACATATATTCGCACCCCCTTAATTTTTTCACGGGAATATTTTGTTATAAAAATAAATTGGGTGCGAGAATATATCTTAATAATATAAAAACTAATGTCGGATAATCTGTTGTTTTGGCAATAATAAAACGGCTGCTCGGACAAGCAACCGTTATTTTTTATAGTTATAGTGCTTTGGAAGCCTGATGAATTAGAGCAGCTACCATTTTATCCATTTGTGCAAAACGATCGTCTTTTGTTTGACCGTTGACGTATCGATAATAGATTTGCTGACAAATTACAGCTAATTTAAAGTAGGCAAATGTAATATAATAATCGATGGCCGAAACATCACGTCCGCTTTTCTCAGCATAGCGGTTTATGAATTCCTTACGCGTATAAAACCCTGTTAAAGTCGTTATTGGTGGTTCTCCAAATGCGTATAGCAGCATTTTTGGATCATCTGCATGCATCCAATAGCTCATAGCTACCCCTAAATCTGCTAATGGGTCCCCTACAGTTGTCATCTCCAAATCAAAAAGACCCATCATTTCAGAATAATCGCTGGAAAACATAGCGTTATTAAGCTTGTAATCATAATGAATAATAGTTGCTTCACCATTAGAAGGTACATGGTCCTCTAACCACTTAGTCAACGCTGCTACTTCAGCATGTTCTGCCGTTTTCGCTTTGTCATAGCGCTCAATCCACCCATGTACTTGTCGTTCCATAAATCCTTCTGGCTTCACCATATCTTTTAATTGCGTTTCCTTATATGGTATTGCATGAAGAGCTACAAGTGAATCAACCATCTTTTCCGAAACGAGACGTCCTAATTCCTCCGTATTATCAGTGCCAGATGGAAAATGAGTATCTAGTACGATACCCTTTTTGCGTTCCATTAGAAAGAAATCACTGCCGATTATATCTCGGTCGTCCACGTACACATACGGTTTAGGTACTGCAGATAAAAATGGATGTAATGCCGATATAATCGTAAACTCACGTTTCATATCATGCGCTTTTTTGGCGACTGGTCCATGTGGAGGCCGTCGCAGAACCACTTCAAATTCGCCTACTTTTAGGCAATAAGTCAAATTTGAATGTCCTGCACTAAACTGTGAAATTTCTAGTTTCCCCTCTGGTAATTCCGGAAATTGACTCTTTAAAAATGAGTGTAATTTCACTTCATCTATACGTTCACTTGCCCTTACTTGTATCGTATCCATTATACCCCTCCCTTAAATGATTGAGCTCATACCGCCATCCACAACTATGACATCCCCCGTAATATAATCTGAGGCAGCCGCGGCTAAAAATAATGCAACGCCTTTTAGGTCATTTTCAGTTCCTAATCGTTTTAAAGGCGTCACGCCCATTAAATAATCTTGTCCGCGCTCAATTAAAACCTTTGACATTTTTGTTGGGAAAAATCCTGGGGCAATCGCATTCACATTAACGCCATATGGTCCCCATTTTACGGCTAAATCTTTTGTTAGCGTAATGACCGCGCCTTTACTTGCGTTATAACCAATTGTATCCATGAATTCAGGTAGTGTACCGCCAAGCCCTGCAACCGAAGCGATATTGATGATTTTTCCACTCTTTTGTTCTAGCATTATTTTGCCAACAGCTTGGCTCATTAAAAATGTACCATTGACGTTAACATCGAAGACTTTTTGCCAAGCTTTATATGGCATTTCAACGGCAGGAGTACCCCAAGACGCCCCACTGTTATTAACTAAAATATCAATTTGGCCGAATGTTTCAAGCGTTTTTGTCACTACATTCGCTATATCTTCTGGCTTTGTTACATCACAGTCAAGCGCTAATGTTTGTACACCTAAATCAGCTAATTCTGCCGCAACCTCTTCGCATGCCTCAACCTTTCTTGAGCAAAGTACAACGTTGGCACCTGCTTCTGCAAAGCCTTGTGCGATTTGAGCTCCAAGACCACGACCTCCGCCAGTTACGATGGCCGTTTTCCCTTTTAAGCTAAATAAATCTAGTACCGTCATTTCACCAGCTCCTCTTGTTTTTTGGCATGCTTCTTAAGCTCCAGCTTAGCAACTGTGTTACGATGCACTTCATCCGGTCCATCTGCTAATCGTAATGTACGAGAATTTGCCCATTGTGCAGCAAGCGTCGTATCAGGTCCTACTCCAGCAGCACCGAATGCTTGAATCGCTCGGTCAATCACTCTTAATGCCATATTTGGCGCCACTACTTTAATCATAGCAATTTCTGCTTTCGCTTCTTTATTCCCTACTGTGTCCATCATATACGCCGCCTTTAACGTTAAGAGCCTTGCCTGCTCAATATCAATACGGGACTCCGCAATACGCTCGCGCATCACACCTTGGTCTGCGAGCGCTCGATGGAAAGCGTGTCGCTCACTTACACGCACACACATTTCTTCTAATGCACGTTCAGCGGCTCCAATCAGGCGCATACAGTGATGGATACGACCTGGCCCTAAACGACCTTGCGCAATCGCAAAGCCTTTGCCTTCTCCCCACAATATATTTTCAACAGGTACTCGAACATTCGTAAACGTCACCTCACCGTGTCCTTCAGGTGCGTGATCATAGCCAAATGCAGTAAGCATACGCTCAATTTTCACTCCAGGAGTATCCATCGGCACTAAGATCATCGACTGTTGCTCATGAATAGGTGCTGTAGTATCTTTATGTTTCCCCATAAAAATGGCGATTTTACAGCGTGGATCCCCAGCTCCTGTTGTCCACCACTTATGTCCATTTAAAATATAATAATCGCCATCACGTTCAATGCTTGCCTCGATATTTGTTGCATCACTAGAGGCAACTGCTGGCTCAGTCATTGCAAAGCAGGAACGTATTTCTCCACGTAATAGCGGCTCTAGCCATTGCTTTTTCTGCTGTTCTGAGCCGTAACGCACAAGTACCTCAATATTTCCCGTATCTGGTGCATTACAATTAAACACTTCTGGCGCAAGTAAAGAGCGTCCCATTATTTCACATAATGGTGCATATTCTAAATTCGTCAAACCTGCTCCATATTCGCTATCTGGCAAAAATAAATTCCATAAGCCCGCTTCTTTTGCCTTTTGCTTTAACTCCTCCATAATTGGTGGAATCGCTCCCCAACGATCCTCCATTGCCTCTACTTGTGCAGCATACACTGCCTCGTTCGGATAAATGTATTGCTCCATAAAATTTGTCAGCTTCTCTTGCAGTTCTACTACTTTTTTGCTATAAGAAAAGTTCATAAAAAAGCCCCCTTTGTTTGAACTCAAAATGACAAATGAATGAATATTCATTTTTATTCTTACATTAAATGTTACCGCTATATTTATTGTAAATCAATGTCTATTAATCAAAAATTTGAATTATAGAGAAAATTCATACTTAAGACAATATTTCAAGCGAATAAGTCATCACATTACGATAATAAAACACAAGCCAAAAACTATTTTACCATAATATGTATATTCAAATCGTAATAGCTTCTTTTAATATCAGTACGTGAAGATAAAAAAGAGTAACTTCTCATTCAAAGAAGTTACTCTTCTTAATTACATTAGTCTTTCACATTTTAAAGCGTTTTGCCTACTGCCATAATATCTGTAAGCAATTGACGAATAGCTAAAGGTAGATGGCGATTTTTTAAATACACTACATACACATTTCGTCGCAAATTAGGACAATCAATTTCTTTTTGTACAATCGTGTTAGCGGTAGGACCTTTTAAATAATTTTCAGGTAGAATGGTAATCCCTAAATTTTCACGAACAAGAGACACAGCTGTCTCAAAACGTTCAATCTCAAATTGTATATTAATGTTTTTGTCAGCCCTTGCGAATGCATCTAAAATGTCTTGTCTCGTTTGAAAGCCCTCTGTACTAATAATAAATGGCTCCTCACTTAAATCGGCGATCGTCAACCTTTCCTTCTCTGCTAATGGGTGATTTAATGGTAAAACGGCTACAAGTCGCTCTTCATATAAGCATTTAACTTCGAGATCCTCATCATCCATGATTTGATTTGTAATAATTAAATGTGTTTTATAGCTTTTAAGCGATTTTTCAACACGCTTACTCCCTAAAATATCTACTAGATGAATCATCATTTCTGGGTACTCTTTTTTATACTCTGTAATAACTTTTGGGAGCCAATGCTTAATCGATTCCATTATGCCAATCGTTATTTCGCTCGTACCACGTACAATGACCTCATCCATTTCAATTTTTAAAACTTCCATGTTTTTCAATATAACTTTTGCTCGTTCATATAAAAGCTCACCTGCCTCTGTTAATTGAAGATTTCTCGTATTCCTTTCAAGCAACGGTGAACCAATTTCTTGCTCTAATTTTTTAATAGCATTACTTAGAGAAGGCTGAGAAATATGCAGTTTTTCAGCAGCCTTCGAGAAATTCATTTGCCCCGCAACTGCTATAAAATATTGCAATTGTTTAATATCCACAACAACATCCCTTCCCATTTATAGTTTAAAGCTATAGATTAATAATAATTATATATTAGATATTATAATTATGCGAATATATAATTTATTCATAACAATATTTTCACTACAATAATATTGGAAACGGAGTTGATACTGATATGTATACAATGACAGATCAAAAACAATGGAAAGGTCGTATAGATTCAACTACTAATACGAGTAGTTTTCGTTTACATCAAAAAGTAAAAAGAATTCCTATTAATGATGTCAATGCTTCAGATAATCACCATGCCGGAATTGTTGGCTTTATTTGTGAGGAAGGTGTACGTCGTAATCAAGGACGTATAGGCGCAGCAAGTGCACCTAATGCTCTGCGTGAGGCATTATCTAGCCTACCTTGGACATTTGATGATGAACAGCAAATTATAGATGTCGGTAACGTTATTTGTCTAAATCATGCATTAGAAGAAGCACAGCGTGAGCTCGGTGAAATTGTCAAAACATTGCTAAACAAAAAATTACAATGTGTCGTGCTTGGCGGAGGACACGAAACACTATACGGACATTACTTAGGCGTTCGCTCAGCTTTACCTAAAGATGCAGAAATAGGGATCGTCAATATCGACGCTCATTTCGATTTACGACCATATGATGAACAGCCATCGTCCGGCACAATGTTCCGTCAGATTTTAGAGCAGGATCCACATGCCGATTACTTTGTTCTAGGCATACAACGTTACGGTAATACAAAAGAGCTATTTGATAAAGCCAATGAGTTGAATGTAAATTATGTGTTAGAAGATAACCTGACGCCAGAAAATATGGCGCAAACCTTAAATGATCTTCAGCAATTTATGGATAGTCATGATTATATTCTTTTAACGTTATGTATGGATGTGCTAAACGCTGCATTTGCACCAGGAGTTAGTGCTCCATCACCGTTTGGACTAGATCCAAAAACTGTTCGCACAATACTTCAAACAGTAACTTCGCACCCAAATACACATTCTTTTGATATTTGTGAGGTAAACCCTTCACTGGATGAGAACGGACACACAGTTAAATTAGGTGCTTATTTTGTTTATGAAGCACTAAATCACTTACTTAGGAGACATGGTTAATGATCGAATTCAATCAAATTACAACAGTATTTCTAGCAGTTGCCCTATTCGCATTGGGCAGCTGGCTTATCAATAAAATCGGGTTTTTAAAAAGGTTTTGTATACCGGCGCCAGTTGTTGGTGGCTTACTGTTCGCCGCATTAGCAACTATTCTAAAGACAACTGACGTCATAGAAATTTCGCTTGATACGTCGTTACAAAGCTTATTTATGATTACTTTCTTCACAACAATTGGTTTAGGGGCAAGCTTTAAACTTGTGAAGCTTGGTGGAAAATTATTAGTTATTTATTGGTTAGCTTGTGGTTTCTTAGCTTTAATGCAAAATGTTATTGGTGTGTCACTTGCATCACTAATGGGGATTCATCCATTAATCGGGATGATGGCTGGCGCTGTTTCTATGGAAGGCGGTCATGGTGCCGCTGCAGCATTTGGACAAACATTAGAAGACTTAGGTATTTCTTCAGCCATGACAATCGGTGCGGCAGCAGCTACATGTGGTTTAGTTGCTGGTGGCTTAATCGGTGGTCCTATTGTAAAGTACTTAGTTGGTAAATACAATTTAACGCCAGATGAACAAGAAACTGAAGAAGTTGATTTTGAAAATAAAAATGAACAAATTACATCTGATTCATTCTTTACACAAGTATTATTCATCACGTTCTGTATGGCAGTAGGTACATATGTTGGAACATTATTCTCAGAAGCTACTGGCTTCGTACTACCTGGCTATGTTGGTGCAATGTTTGTAGCTGTATTAGTGCGCAATATTATGGATAAAATAAACCCTGAAGCGATTAACATGAAAAGCATTTCTTTAATTGGCGATGTAACATTAGGGATCTTCCTTTCTATGGCACTAATGAGTATTAAATTATGGGAAATCGCTGATTTAGCACTTCCATTATTCATTATTGTTTTCGCGCAAGTATTCTTCATTGTCGTATTTAGTATCTTTGTATTATTTAAGATTCTTGGTAAAAACTACGATGCTGCAGTTATGGTTGCCGGTTTTGCAGGACACGGCTTAGGGGCAACGCCAAATGCGATGGCTAATATGTCAGCAGTTGTCCAACGCTTCGGTCCATCGAAAAAAGCATTTCTTGTCGTACCAATTGTAGGAGCGTTTTTAATCGACGTATTCGGTATTCCAATTATTATCACGACTATTAATCTATTTAAATAATCAATAAGGCCGTGCAATTGTCTTTATTAGACAGTTGCACGGCCTTATTTTATTGCCTATAGTTTATTGTAATATTTCACTAACAGTTACAAATTCATAGCCTTGCTTTTGCAAGTAAAGAATTACACTTTCCAAACCATTTGCTGTCGTTTGATGAATATCATGCATTAAAACAATGCTGCCATCTTTCACTGATGCTTTCACAGACGCTAATATTTTATCAGCATTGTGATGCTTCCAATCTAATGTATCGATTGACCATAGAATAGAAGGCATTGTAATGACAGAACGAACTTTATCATTCACTGCGCCATATGGTGGACGGAAAACCGTTGGATATTGACCGATGGATGCATAAATAGCATTGCTAGTTCGATCAACCTCTTGTTTAACATTTGCTGGCGATAAGCCTGTTAACTTTGGATGGTTCCATGTATGATTGCCTAATTCATGACCAGCCTCATAAACGTTCTTTACGATTGCTGAGTTTTTAGAGGCGTTTGGCCCAACCATAAAAAATGTTGCTTTTGCATTATATTTCTTTAAAGTCGCTAAAATTTGTGGGGTAACTTTTGCATCTGGCCCATCATCGAATGTTAAAGCCACACGCTTCTTTTCCCCTTTCGCTACTGGTACACCTTTATTATATATTTTATTACCAGGTATTTGGATATTCGCCAGCTCAGAAGCTTTCACATAGCCCTTTTGTTCACCAGCTTCTACATAGGCCCAGCCAACTAGCGTTGTGTACTGTTGAACGACTGTTTTATTAGCAATCGTGCCAAGAATCTCGCCATTTGGGCTAGCAGTTAAACGAAGCATAGCACCATTAGCAGCATTTACTCGTTTTGTTGTCGCAACTGGTTTCTTTAAAGAATTTGTTGCAACATAGCCTGTTTGATGACCATATTGAACAAATGACCAACCTCCAGGTGCTGATCCATATACAAAGATAATACTGTTTTCATTAAGCAGTCCCGTTTTTTGTGCATTTGGACTTGGATATGTAAATAAAGATGTTCCGCCTTTTTGCGTCACTAAATAAATTTCAGGTGTCGTGCTTACTAATGCTGCCGTCTCAACATATCCCTCTAGCTGTTGCACTTTAATTTGAGTCCATTTCTTACTTACAGGTGTAGCTGTTACATAACTACCTTTCGTTATTTGACCAATTTCGGTACTTTCTACGGAAGGATCTTCATAAATTGCTGTGTCTTTAGCTACTGATTGAATAACAGATGTACCCCCAGCATTTGCAGCTTCATTATCTACAAACACAAAACTAATTAAAAATGTCAAAATAATTGCAAAGGGTAAAATTTTTTTCATTGTTCTACACCGCCCTTTTCATCACAGATGTCTTTTCTCATGTGCTTTTTCTATTAAAGTATAGAATTCGACTCTAATTATAGATTAATAGATTGTGCCAGGAAATAGTAGGAATCAACTACTTTTTGTGAATAAAAATGGAACACGCCATAACGTAGGATTGATTTCTGTTTCGGCTGGGCTTTTTCCTAGAGTCGCCCAACCTCCACTCTAATCAAGTAATAAATACGGCATATTGTTGAATTGTTTGCTTATTCTTTTCTAAAAAACTTTCAATGATTACAATACACCTCCCCTTATAAATCAAACTGATCGAATGTATTCCCGAAAAAAGGCTCCCAAGACGCCTTTTTTCAAGTGTTTATGCGTGCTCCCTATAAAAGAAGACGGTTGAAACAATTAAAAAGTTGTTATTTTTTCATATTTTTCCCTACAGCGAATCGTACGCTGTCAGAGCATCTTCAATATGGAATGGTGGTGTCCAGGCCTGCCCATCTGCATTCGTCGTCACGAATATATATCGTTTTCCATCTTTTTCGATTATTGACGCTAAGCAAAGACCCGCTTCAGGTGTATATCCCGTTTTCCCTCCCAATATCGCACCTTCTCCGCCTGGTATTTTCGTCAAAAGTGAGCTTGTTATCGTTAATTCATTAGGCACATGAGTACTATAGCTTTTTGAAGTCAAAATTTGATAAAAGATAGGATTTTCAATAGCATAACGAAACAGCTTGCTAATATCTCGTACACTGGAGACATGAGCAGGATCATGTAATCCGCTGGCATTCACAAAGTGAGTATCATTCAGCCCTAATTCATGTGCTTTATTATTCATTAATGTCACAAATGATTCTTCACTTCCTGCAATCGCATCCGCAAGTGTTCCTGTAGCATCCGCCCCAGAAGCAAGCAATGTACCATATAATAAATCCTCTATCGTCACAAAATCTCCTGCCTTAAAGCCAGCCATGGACGCATTTTGAGCAGTAAATTTAGAAATTGTTTGTGGTTCAACGATTGTTTGCTTCTGCAGATCAGTAGTCATTTCAATGGCAACAATCGCTGTCATAATTTTCGTTAATGATGCAGGATAGATAATGGCATCTGCACTTTTTTCGAATAATATATCTCCTTTTTCATTCAGCAACAACGCATTTTTACTATGCAACGAAGGTAGCTCAATTTCGGTTTGTTCCGTTAAGTTATTTGTATAATAAAAAAAGAATGCAACCGCACATATAAAACAAAACACGACAAATTTCTTCATAAAAAAACGCCCCCCACTCATTATAATAGGAGGCTTTTATGAATATTCCTGTAGGAAATTTATGAAGAAATTCTTAAGGTTCTTTAATTAATTTCGTCTTGGCGTAATTGCGTCAGGAGACTTTACCGTCATTCATCTTCACCTTCAAAGGTAGGAGTCTTCTGTACCTGTCGCTACACTTTCGTGAAAAAACATTATAAATGAAGATAAACATCATCAAAATCCGAACATATTCTTGTGATTGTTTTATTCGTTAATTTAAAAAATATATTTTGAGACACTTCTAGCTTCAGTGCATCTTCCTTTTTTAAATCAGCATAAATCCCTCGTAAAATACGACCTGTTAGACCATGTGAAATAGCAATCACATTTGGTACATGTTGCATGCCTTTTAACCAAGCACTTAGTCTGCACACTACCGAGTCATACGCTTCTCCATTAGGCGCATTAAAATACCAGTTATACACATCTGTATTTTGAAAAAGATTTGGCCAAGAACTTTCAATTTCTTTCGTCGTTAACCCAGCCCATTGTCCCACAGCAACCTCAGTTAATCGTTCATCTTTTTCAACATTTTTCACATCATATCCTATTGTTTCACAAATGATTTCAGTACTTTGCATGGCTCTTCCTAATGGACTCGACACAATTTTCCATTCATTAGGATTTCCAATTAAACTTTTCAGTATTTGTGCGTTTTGTTGTACTTGTTGTACACCCACTTCTGTTAATGGAGAATCGAGCTCTCCTTGGTATCGTCCTTGTGTATTAATTCCGTTTCCCCATGACGAAGTAAGTAAATCGTTTGGTTCTTCAATATTGTCCCCCCATACTTTCTCCCTAGTTATTACTAATATTTTCATATATTTTCATTTCTAATCCCAATATTATTCATTAGTATTGTCCCTTGTTCGGTTAAATTAAATTGGAAATGGATCTTATTTAGCTTCAATGGATCAAACTGTGGATTTACTTCTTTAAAATCGTTCAATGAAAATCCATAATATTGAAACACTGGTTCCGTCGTATTACCTACATTGGAAAAAGGTTTTTTCAGTAACTTTCCTTTTATGGCAGGTGTCAATTTGGCTATATAGCTAAGAGGCAGGCTCGCCCGTTTACCATTGCTGTCTTCTACAGTGACTGTAAAATCAATTAGTTCCTCCTGATTGTTCTCTCTTTCTTCTTCTCTATTATCTGCAAGTGAAAATACGATAGAACTGTTCGGCCCTATCTCTAATCCATTCTCAGGAAGGCTTAATGTATAAAAAGCTGAAGAAAATTTGTCTTTTGAATCCCAACCTAAACGAACGGCACTATAATCTGCTCCGTCATTTTTCATTTTGACTTTTTCCTCTTTCCATTCCTTCAAGTTCTTGCCGAACAGTTTGCCGCCTGGGACAGTGGTCGTGTTTAGATCAATATCTTCATTGAACGTAGCAATTAAAGAAGTTTGCGAATCGTAGTAATTATTGATATACAGCGTGTCAGGAAGCCATTCTTTAGCATAACCTAAATCTTTAAAAATCTCCTTGTATCGTTTCTTTTCTTTCAACGTACTATCTAAAAAAGCAGAAATCAATACTTTCGTGACGGTTTCTTGCTGTTCGCGAGGCATAATTTGTTTTAGGTTAAAGAGTTGGTTAGCCGTGCCGGCTACATCGCCTCGTCCCCACCCTTCATTAAATTGCCCATGATTGGCTCCATAAATATAGACCGACGCATTCATATTATCATCTTTATTCGTATAAGAAATCCGATATTGCTGATTAGAGCTATCAAAGCTATTTACGTCCATATCATGCGCCCCTTGTAGTGCCAAATAGTTTACGTTTTTTAACGGAAGTGGTTTCCCTGCAGGCATATATTGACCGTCTACCCCAGCAATAGAAATAAGCGAGCGGATTGAGAAATTATAATCAAATTGAATATTTCCGTTACTAGGTGGGTGTTGCATTTCGTTAAAAGCAGCTGCAATCGCGATAGCTTCTCCGCCTCTGGAATGCCCAATCAGTGCAATGTGTTCCATATCCACTTTTTTATAAAATGGATTACTTTCAGTATTGTTCCATTCTTCCCACACCTTTAAATGCTCTAGCAATATTAATCCTCTCGCTGGATTCTCATTCTTTAGCGGACTGACCAAAAACATATCATCATAGGGAGATACATTAAGAAAGTTTTCATCTACGGATACAACTATATAGCCCCTACTCGCAAGAAGGTTACCTAAATATTCGTAACCTGTATCAGAATAGTCAGTCATCACATGGTTTCCATGAACAATCATTACTAACGGAAAGTCTCCTTTTCCTTCTGGATACCACACAGGACCATTTAACGGCATTTCATCAGGTCCAAAACCAAGTGTTTTCGTGCGAACGGAAGACCACTTTTCTATAAAATCGGAAGCGTCTATTGTTTTAGTTGCCAAAGAATTTTTTTGGTTAAAGACTTCCCGATAAGTATTCGGATTGCCGTATGTGAGCTTTCTAATTGGATAGTTGCCCGGTTTCGCTGGATTTTTAAGCAAAGTATTGTCATACCGTTTCGATGTTTTCAGCTGCTTTAATACAACTACTGGGGTGTTCGCATCCCCGGGATGAATCAACCAATAACTCCATGCTCCAATCCCAATAGTCAATATAAATAAACATGTGAGGACGCTAACTTTTTGATATTTTTTTGCATTTTTATAGCTACCCTTTAACCATTTGTATAATAATGCACCCCACAAAGAAACAACAACCGCTACTAATAGAATAAATAGGATAGTTACTTCCAAAGAAGAAGAGAAAAAGCAGAACAACAGAAATATTAGCGAACTAAAGAGTATCCATATAAATCGACTAGGAATTTTTTTCACTCCATTAAATAGAAGAGTGATAAAACCACTTATTAGCACTACGGATAAAATAAATATGAGCATTCCAATAGTGAAATCTAAAAAACTACGCTGATCTAATAAAAACTTACCTTGAATCAAAATCATTAGAAATGCCATCGTACTTAAAGCGGTAGCGGCACCTTTCCAACCTAATGACAATGGCTCAATACGCTTTTGATTTGTGTATAGCTTTCTAACAAAATATTTGAGTTTCCTTTTTATTACGTCCAATTTTTTAATCCTCCTACCTACAATTTATTCCATAAATATTCTATTGCAGGTTAAAGGATGACTCTTTCACATTTAGGAATCTCAAATTGAACACTTTGAAAATTTATCGAAACAAAATCGCTCTTTATCGAAACTATTTGAGCTTTTATCGAAACAAAACCTCATTTTACCGAAACTTTTTGGGCTTTTATCGAAAAACAAGCTCTCTGCCATATAAAACTTATATTTTAAAACAACAGAATAATATAGACTATTCCAAAGAATAAACATAATGGACTGTAAAACCAAGTATCGTATCTAGCAAACTGAGAGTGTTTTATTTTTTTAAAAAATCCAACATACTTAAAATCACCAAGTGCCCTAATAATGAAAACGAAAGTACAAACAATACTTCCGAGTTTAGATAAAACATTTGATTGGAACCGCTGCAAATAACCTCCTTGAACAACAATAATGACACTAGCCAGTATAATTAGAATAGCTACGAATAATGTTCCCCATTTTTTAGGAGTAAAAGCAGGCTTTTGCTCACCCTCTTTTACAGGGATAGCAGCGGTAGAACCCCAACGACCTCCAAAAGCCCAATAAATATGCAACAAACTAATAAACCACAGAAGACCTATAGCTACTATTAAAAGTAATTTCATTTTTTCGCCTCCAATGTTTCAATTCAAAACATACACAAGCGTATGTTTATAGTAAAAATTTTGTCCCTTCAGGTTTCATAATCCTATTAGGGACATTTATTATCGAATAATCAGTTATGCCTCGGCATGATGTTTTTTGCCCACAGGACGGGGCGTTTTTAGACTGAATCCCTCTATTTCATCGGTTGTTTGGATACCCGCTGAAAGAAGTTAAAAGCTCAACCATTTTTTCAATTTCAAAATTAGGATTTTCTTCAAACCTTGTCATCCATCCTACATACGTCAAATAAGCAAGCCTCGCTCGATTCATTGATTCAGTTTCTTTTAAGCCTATTTTTTGATACAATTTCGCAACACACGAAATTCTTTGTTCTTCAATATTCACTAAGCGTTCTGCAACAACAGGATCATATTTTGCCCAAGTATAAATGCCAATCTCCATCTTTTTATCTCGATTAAAACTAATTTGTAACAGCTGTTCTAATGAGGCATCCGGGTGCTCCATACTTTGAACAATAAGCTTTGTTGCATGTACTTCCCAATAGTCAAGCATAGAATCCAACAGCTCTTGATGGTCACGAAAATAGTGATAAAAGCTCCCTTTACTTATTTTTAGCAATCGAGCAAGTGCTTCGATGCGAACTTTATGTATTCCTTCATCAGCTAATTGTTGTAACCCTGCTTTTATCCAATCTTCCCTCGTTAATTGCATGTTATCTCTCCAATAAGATACGGTTGCGTATGTTTTTTTAGTTAGATTACTATTACTTTCATTTTTTGTCAATTATTCATTCTTTTTATGTACTTTAATATTATTGTTGATCGTAATATTTATATTCATCACCCTTGGTAAAATACAAGCGCATATTAATATAAAAGCAAAAAGTTTTTTCATCTTACTCTCCTTTTTTCAAATTTATACTTAGCTGAGGCCAAATTTTATTAATCTTTGGCCTCAATGACATCTTTTCATCATGCTTCTGTATAATTGCGTCCGGAATCCGCTGAAAGAGTTAAAATGTATTATCAAATAAATTTTCTGCTATACCAAGCAAAATATCTTTCTCTGTAAATTCCATTAATGCTTCTCTTGTAATGTCTTTCTGTTGAATAAGACGGTTTGACTGAATAGTCACGAGCTTTTCAAATAAGTTTCGTATATAACGACCGTTCGAAAAGTTTGGAATGAATTCGACTGGAATTTGATGCAATTGCTCCTTCATATGGTGTGCAAATACGTCCTCATACTGGTAATCATTATTTTTACATAGCATGGCAAAAATATCATAAAGCTCATCTGTGCTAAAATTATCAAACTGCACAAAATGATTGAAACGCGATTTAAACCCAGGATTAGCAAGCAAAAATTCTTCCATGAGCTCTGTATAACCAGCAACGATAATAACTAAATCATCGCGTAAATCCTCCATCGCCTTTAAAAGGCTATCTATCGCTTCTTTCCCAAATGCGTCCTGTCTATCATTGATTAGTGAATAGGCTTCATCTATAAAGAGTACGCCACCCTTTGCTTTATTCACAACTTCCTGTACCTTCAAAGCTGTCTGACCAACATACCCTGCTACTAAGCCTGCACGATCCGTTTCCACAAAATGACCGCTAGAGAGTACACCAAGATGCTTATATATTTGGCCTATAATACGCGCCACTGTTGTTTTTCCTGTACCTGGATTTCCGGAGAACACTAGATGATAGGTGATTGGGACGCTTGTTAAACCATGGTCGACACGTAAGCTTTGAATTTTTATGAAATTGATTAAATTATGTAACTCCTTCTTGGCATTAGGAAGTCCTACAAGTCCATCAAGCTGCTTCTGTAATTTTTCAATCTCTCGTTCTATTTCTGGTGTTATTCGTAAACGTTCATCGTTAATGAATTCACCACTATAAATATTTTTTCCTTCTTTATTAAAATAATCTCCTCGGCCATGCTTTGCTCCATTTACAAGTTCCCCAATATAAGAAGCCTGCCCATTAGCATAATAAAGAATACCCTGTCCTGTCATCGCATCCTCTTTAAATTGCCCCTCCGATTCAAGTACACCTTGTCTGGAATAGTTCTTACCTTTTCCATGCTTCATATTCTCAAAGAAATAGCCATCGTACAGAAGGGATGTTATGCCCTTTGCAAGCTCCTCAGCACTTGGCGATTCTGGTCCATAATACAGCTTTCCTGCCCCTTGCATATGATTCCATATGAAATCACCTTCATATTGTAAAAAACCACTTGGATAATATTGCTTTCCCTTGCCTTTCTTCATGCCATGAACAAAATCACCCTCATATTGTGGCTGATTTAAATGTGGATTCTGTTCACGAAGGTCTTTAAATGGGGCAATACCATCTTCCTCATAATATAAAACCCCGTAACCTTCCATCAAATCATTACGAAAATGCCCCTCGTAATATACGTGACCGCCCTTATATAAAATACCATTACCTTGCTTTTTATTTTGAATAAATTCGCCCTGGTATATTATTTGGCCTTTTAAATACATGATGCCGTTACCTTGCTTCATATGATTGACGAATTCTCCCTCGAATAAAAGCTCGCCTTTTTGGTCAAATAGCGTACCCTTCCCATCATAAATGTCATGACCAAAGTCATTTTTCTTCACACCGCCACGATACATTAATGTACCATCTGGATACAATATCTCTTTTTCTTCATGATTATGCGTCATTTGGTTGCCATCCTTTATCCATTCAGTATATGCTCAATTATAGCGTGGGAAAGAATACATATGTACAAATTTTCAGAATTTAAGGAGTTTAACATGAAAAAACGATACAAAATATTATTCGGCATCCTATTACCTCTTCTCATCTTATATGCTTCAACCATATTTTTAACTCGCGATTCAACATTTGATAAGGAGGTTATTGAACTATTTGATATCGAACAAATTAATGAAATTGAATTGATCCGTTCCTCTGATAATAAAACAATCACTATTACAGATGTAGCTACAATCAATCAAATAATGCAGCAATTTGAAAATCAGCCGCTTCGAAAAGTCTATTTTTCCAATTCAGATTATGACGAGGCTTATTGGCTAACATTACGTATTAATGATAAAAGAGAAATAGGCCTTCGATTAGATGACTCAAAGCATTTATTCGTTTATTTGTATGAGGAAAACTATATGAAAGATTACAAGCTTTTAGATCATTTTAATATGGCCTTTTTTGAGGATCTTTTTTAAATATATTGACTCTTAAACGATAAAAATCCGCTTCGATTAGATTCTACGCGGATTTTTATCGTTTATTTGTGGATAGCTTTTATTTATTATATATAGCGATAGTTTTCCTGCATCGATTGAATCGTTTCAATGATCTCTTCTCTAAGCTCAATTGGCTCTAGCACTTCAATGTTTGCCCCTTGGCTCAGTAGCCACATTTTAATACCATGTCCAAAAACTTCTGCTTCAAATAAATATTGCTCATCTTTTTTAGATACTATGTTTGCTGTTGGTAAGCGATCTAAAACCGCTTGCGGGGATGTTCCTTTAAAGATAAATTTCATACGCAACAGCTCGCCAGCATGCATAAACTGAATACGCTTACGGAACTCTCCTTCTTGAAAGCGTTCGGTATAGGGTATTTGAAATTTTTGTTCGAGTTCTTGTAAATGTTGTATACGGTCGACTCTATAGACAATGGGCAAATCCTTTTCGTACTTATTATCGTAAGCAATTAAATAAAAGTAGTATTCTGAGAAAATAACGGCGAGTGGTTTTAAAATCTTTTCTGTCGGAATTGCTTCACCTTCACGTAAATAATCAATTTTAATGATTTTCTTTTTTTGAATCGCCTCTGACAGATCCCAAATTAAACGCAATAGAGACTTTTTATGATGTAAATCTACATACAAATGCTTTTCATTTAAAATAATATTGCGAATAAACTCCTGCTTATCAGCTGCAACAATCGAAATAAGCTTATCTATAATATCGCTCATTTCTGATTTTAGCAGCGCTCTTGATTCGATCAGAATTTTAACAATCGCTAAAACTTGCTCCTTCGATAAGTTACTTTCCCCTGTATTTGTCAGCCTGTACACATTTTCTGTCCGAACATATTGTAAATGGCTATCCAATTTAGCTTTTTCCAAATACGCTCGAATTTCATTCAAATCCCGTTGTATTGTTTTTTCACCAACATTATGTGTAAATGCTTCTTGTTTTTTGTTAATTCCTTGACCATCTATTAGTCTGTCAAACATCGAAATGACACGATAGCCTTTGTTTTGTTGTGAATCCACCGTATATCCCACTCTTTCTTCATAGTTACAACTCTATTATACAAAATTAGATGGACACTATTAGTCCTTTTAACTATAAATTTTCTACAATATTGGTATAATTGATATATACTAATTAACAACAAAAACCATTAAACAGACTAAACATACTATGCTTTTGTTAGAATTAACTTTATTTTTACCAATGAATTCCGAAGCAGCAAATAAAAAAGAGCTCCAACCTTGTTGATTGAAGCCCTTAGCAGTTATTCCTTTACTTTTACTGCTGTTCCGTATGCTAATACCTCTGATGTACCATCCATCACAGATGATGTGGAAAATCTTACGCCAACAATGGCATTTGCCCCTAGTCGTCTTGCTTCTTCCTCCATAGCGTGCGTGGCAATTTCTCGGGATCGAACGAGCATTTCTGCATACTCCTTCATTTCTCCTCCGACAATATTGCGAAGTCCAGCTATCATATCACGACCAACATTTCTTGATTGTACTGAATTACCTTTTACTAAACCTATCGTTTCTACAATCTCTTTTCCTGCCACAATATCTGTTGTTGATAATAGCATACAGGTCTCCTTCTATTTTTTATATTTTTGAACAGCTTGAACAGCTTCAACGATGGAAGTAGTAATTACTCCTGTGCGCTTAATCAAACCAATAACAAATAAATTACGATAAACAAACTGATTTTCAATTCCGTCCCGTACAAGTGCCTCTATTTTCATCATATTGTCCCGACCTTGTTGACGAACATCTGTAAAGACACCTACGATTGGACGATCCAGCATCGCAAATGCACCTATTTCTGCTGCTACACCTGAATCAATCTCAACACCATCTAAAACAGCTACTAATACATCGCTATTTTGCAACATTTCTAAATCTGCTTGTGCAATCGCCAAACTATCCGCATAGGCCGTTTTATCGTTTATCGCATCATTCTCCTGTGGTACATATAATTCGATACCGGGTACTGCCTCTCTAATTGCCGCAGCGAGCTGTTCGTTAACTAAACGATCTCCTAAAGAAAATAATCCATTTGCTAAGTATGCCTTCATGTTAAAACTCCTATTCCAATATTTTTTCAAACACTATTTTATGTCGATCTTTTTTATCCACAAAAGTTGAGACAATATCAAATCCGTGTTTAAGATTTGTGATGAGCATCGCCTTTCGCTCATTCCTACCATATGTACGAACTTTTTTAAAGTCCAGTGCCTGCAGATGTTCATGTTGCTGTTTCATTAATTGACTGGCAATCCCTTGACCAAGTTTCTTTTCATGGACACCACCTAACCAGCTATAAAAAACACCATCTGGATATGTGTAACCTAGTTTAAAACCTATGATATTCTCATTTTTTACTGCTAATAAACAAATGAGCCCCTCTTTACTTTCAAGTTTTTCTAATGGTAAATTGGCTCCATCAAATACATGTGCATGAATTTCCTGCAATCGCTTCAACCAATCATAGGGAACGCCTTCAATTGTAACAATCTGCATCTTTATCATCCTTATCTCAACTGTCATTAATTATAGCAGAAAAAGGTTTTACGATAATGTTGAACATTGCATTATCGTTAGTTTTCAGGACAAGATTCAAAGTTGAAGAAAACTCATGGCGACCTTTATACAAGGGTTACCTTCTTCCCCAGTGCAATCAATTTAAATAATTAATATTAACTATTTCATGGATATTTTTATATAAAATATTTTCGTAGCTAAAAGCATTCAGTATACTTGACATAATCCATTAATCAATTTTATCACATGAATGGGAGGCAAGCTCATGGCACATATCAACAGTTGGCTAACAAATACGCTCCGTCCTTCTTTTGGACTACATCAAATAGAAGAGCATTGGGATACGATTGAAATACGAAGTGGCTATTTCATCTGCATGGATGGTGATATCATTCGAAAACGTATCTCGGTTAGTGAGCAGGTTTATCAGGAATCGGATGTGGAGATATCGACACGAAATCGTGAAGTCATTCTCCCTAAAACTGCACGCGGTAAAGAGAAGAAAATGAATTACACCCATATTTCCAGTGTTAAAGCGAATGGGGTTGTTTTCTCTGCTGGCGTGGGGACAGGGAATGAGCCATCTAGTTACATCGTCGCTCGCAATGCGAAAACCCTTTTCGAATTGCCACTAACAAACATGGAAAATTTAACAACTAAAGAGGAATTGATCGAGTGGCTACAACAGTATCCATCCAATTTACCACCAGATTATAATGAGAAATTGGAAAAACTCTCAAGAAAAAAAAGCTTGCGCTATAAAGCTGTTCCAGGAGATATTTTCCGAGTTGAAATTGATTTATTCACAGATGGCTATGTGCTTGTCGTCGGGGATTTACGCAAAATGCAAAAAGATGGTTTGTTTTCGGAAGAAAGCCTATGGAATAATGTAATGACGATGCCGCTTTTCATTCGACCTTATCTATTCAAAACAAGAAATCGCTTACCAAATATAGAGCATATTACATCTGCTCCATTAGCTGAACAAACATTGATTGTCATGGACGATCATTTTATGCGAGGTGGCTACGAAAAAATTGGACACAAAACGCTAACCGAAACAGATATTCTGTTGCCACTTGGTTACGGTATAACCATTGATTATGGAAAAGAAAAACGCTACCGCCTTTCCTGGGGAACAGGAACAATTAGTAAGTCAGAAAAAGAAACTTCTTTTAAAGCAGCAAGTCGTTTTTCTAATTATGGCGTATATGCAGGCATCAACGTCGAATGGTTTGATACTACCAGAGAACAAGCAATGTTACATTCACTGGAGCATCCGTTATATGCTAAAGACCGCAAGCAGGCATTTGCGGAATTTGGCTTACCAGAGGATATTACATATGATGAATTCAACCGTCAAACAGGTGGGCTTACTAGGTTAGAGTATTTGGATTACTTATCTTCGCGTAAATAAAGAAATAGGTATAGGAACATGGGCTCTCATCAAAAAGAAAAATGAACGCCACCATCTTATTGCGTTGAATGGGGATTTCATTATGACATCGTATACGAGGGAAATAAAATCATTTCTGAAGAAATAAGCTATCGCGTAGCTCTGTTCCCTTGTAGTAAAAGTAAAGAGCTTGTACTCTCTTGATAACTACCAGATTTCAAAAGAGAAAAAAGCTCTTTACATAAAGATGAAATGCCCATTCCAATATCACTTTAAAGAATGGACAATTTCTTTTTCAACTCTACTGAATAGAAACTCTAAATTAGATTTCCATTCAATCCAGCATTCTGATTCACGCCATAATTCAACGATTTCCCTAATACCATCAGCATCTGGAACTTCAGCTCTAATATCAGTTAAATATCTTAATATAAACTTCAATGATTCCTCATCCGCATTTATTGAGTGTATTTTTTCAAATTTGTCTTCTGCATCATTTAATTTCCCTGTATCAAGATACATTATATAAAGCTCTGCAAGCGCCATCGCACTTATATCGAAAAGGAAATCAATATCATCGAAGCTCTCTCCGAAAAACCCCTTTCGTTTCATCGCATTGATAACCTCAGATAGCTCTAAATGATTTGATTCTAAATTACTATGGATATAGTCCTCTAAAAAATCTACTACATCCAAGCCTTCATCGCTTGCTAATGGCTTATATCCCCATGCCCCCATATTAAGACTCCTTTCATATTTTAAATATTATACTTCTTACAAATGTCTTACCCTTTTGCTTGAGAAGCTTCTCCCATTAAGTAAATCTTTTCTAATTTAATGTCGCAGCAGTGAAAATAAAAGCACGTCCATCCGCATTTAAAATCTGTAACCTATCATTCGTTTCAACTAGTGGTGTACCCCAATGAACATGGCCACAGCATACCAGAAGCTCAGCAGCATTCTGTAGTTCATTCCAAATATGTGGATTCCCAGGTAGACATTGTGAGCTAATCTTCGGACTTTCATGAAGTAGCAGGATGTCGGGAACATGTCTTAAAATGTCTCTGAGTATCGCTAAATAATCAGCTTCTCCCATACGATTCGGTTTATCTGACCTACCTATGATTCCTCCAAGCCCTGCAACTGCAAGATTTGCATACGTGATCGTGCCCCCATCCGAGAAGTAATGTATACCTGAGGTAGAATCCAATTCAACTTTTTCCTTATTCGTCAATAGGTCGTGATTTCCTGCAATGCCTGTGACAAATCCAAATTGACTCTGAAAAGCTCTCCATACAGGCAGAGGATTACCGCTAGCACCTCTTTTCGTTAGATCAGTGTATAAATCTCCACATAAGCAAACCATCACCTTGGCTGGGTCCAAATCTGGTAAATGGATTTGAAACAAAAGGGAGAGCACCTCCGCAAGTTCCTCACCCAGTAGCTTTGGAGCTTCTTCTATCGTTTCTCGATTATGACCTGCGATTCCTTGTAAATCAGAAGCAATAATTATCGCATCCAGCTCTTCTGGCAGTTCAAGCATCTCTCCCCAATAAACAGGAAGCCATTCATAAGAAATACCCACTCCCTTTGATACAGCTGTAATGTATGGTAATTTCTCTAAAGGCTCTTCGGCAATATCAACGATTTTCAATGCTCTTTTTGTCTGTTTCTTCATTTAAGATATTCCCCTTACAGATAGGAGTTAAAGTAGTACTTCGTCTTTTCATGCGAATAATAAATTCTCTTTTTCTAGTTCATTCAAACTTATCTTTTGGAGCATTAGATTCGATTGTTCCACGTTACTATTAATAAAAAAATCTCCCACTACGAACCCAAAGCACATCATTTGGATTTCAGTTCGTTTTAGCGGGAGACTATATTTTATCATCCGATTGTTTCCACAACGTTTCCTTGCTGATCTTTAATATATGTTTTTGCAATTTGGATGGAAAGCCCCGGTATAGAGGATACTTCAAACTCTTGTTCTTGCGGCATCAAGCTTTGAGTGAGTTCTTTAACTGCCTTGTCATTTAAAGTAATGGTAACATCCGTTTCCTCCACGTTATACCCACATTTTTCACCCGGCTCAAATACAACACGGAATTCTTGACTAACTAAGGTCAGACTTCTCTCTTTTAAAATCCGTCCGCGTAATAGCTTGCCGATTATTCCCGCTTGCTTTGCCCCCAGTGTTAACTTATTAGATTGTTTGCTGAACAATCCCTTTTTGCCCTGCTCCCAAGCTAATTGGTCTACGAATAAAAAGCCGGTACTAGAACCCCCTTCCTCCATTCCTTTTGCTACCGCTTCTGCAATGGATGGAATCTGTAAAAGAGATGCACGAGATAAATCAGTAACATAGCTCGGAATATACTCAAGTCCTGCATTTAGCACGCCCATTGTATTCCACGTTTGCATCGCCTCAAGCTCATCACCTGCAATACCGACCATTTGAATAAACTCCACTTGTCCATTTGGTGTCTCAATAGCAGGCAACTCGGGATCTATCGTAAAGGCAAGTGCCGTTAAAAGCGTGTCCTCGCCTTCGCAGATTGGACCATTAGCATCCAAGTAATCACCTGATCTGAAAACATTGCCACTATTAAACACATATCTTCCCATGTTTTGTAGCAAATTTAACGCCCACGCAGGTGGTTCCTCCTCATCTTCCTTTCGGGCAAGACGAAATGTTAACTCAAACCCATATCCGCTGTATTCAGCATTTTCAGATTCTTTCTCATATAACTCGGAAAATCCATAAGTGACAAAATGCCAGTGCGGAACCGGTGTCTCACTCTTATATGCACTAATTCCTTCAAGCGGATCTTCGCCCCCTAATAAATAGGGAATAACGGTTCCATAATGCTTCGGCTCTTGCTCCCCATAAATTTTTAATAACTCCTCATCAATCGCATCCCAGCCAGATGTATTTAATTCTTCACTCATCCATAACGCCCCCTTATGTATTTTTCAACTTCCTTTTAGTGGATGTTAGGACACCCGCTGAAAAGTAGCTTAAACTCTATTCATCTCCCAACTATTGAGACGGTAGATTTCTATAACTGACATTTTACTTTTATTACTAAAATATAACCTTCAGCTTCTACTTTAAAGTATATAATATACTACAATGAGAATAATACCCAACTTGAAGACCTTTAATTTTATAACAGAATAGTTTTATGTTCATTGATTGACGAAGAATGCCGAGTAAATTATCGGGACTAAAGAATCATATCCAATGACAATCTATATCGACCTTGGCCTAGAGTGGCCATCAAATGAAGCCTCGACGATATCTAAATATGCCGAGGCGTTATCAATAGCGAAGGTAAAAAATAATTAGAGTGATTCGAGGTTTGTCCTTAACCGTATAACATTGCTGGTGAACGCACACTTTGTAAATAATCTGCAAGCTTCCCTGCATATACTTGTTCTAAATAAGGTAATTGTGAGATGCAATGGGGTGTCATTAATGCTGGGTTTTGATAAACACTCAGCCCACCTACCTTTAAAAGCATCGCCACAAATTGCGAACAAAAATAGGCGCGCTCTCTTCGAACCTCCCTTTGCATCATAACGCCAAAGAGCCCAATAAAATTATATTTATAACGATCGCGATGCCAATACATATAATGTACGATCTTCATCATGGCTAAGTATTGGTCATGGGATATTCTACAACGATAAATGACACAATCAGCTGTTTCAAATAGCCCTCTGACTGCATCTTCTCGTAAAAATCCCCCACTTAAAGGATTGTTTAATTGTCGACGTCCAAAGCTATACATTTCAAAGAGCTCCTCATCAAAAGCAATGGACGCATGATTCATCTCTTTTCCAGTATACATACCTATAGCTTTTGATAATAATGTACCTGTTTTTGTTAATACTATGTAAATGGTGTGTACCATTTCCTCACCTACTTCAATATTCTTTCCTACTTCCAATACGTTTTAAATATTCAATCGGTTTCATTAATTTCCTTTTTTTATAAGTATATAATATGATACTATATTTTTTCTTAGTAAAAACTGAATATTTTCTTAATTTTCCACAAATGCTTTTAGAGTTTTTTAAACCACCTTTATTTATATGTTTTGAATCGTATTTTTATGTGTGTCACTGAGTACTTGGGTATATGTATGTACGAGAGGATATGATGTTAAATGTGATTGTAGAAGAGTGTGATGAAAGTTTGGGAGCTAATTGTTTATTAGATAACTGAAGAAAGAGTAAAGCAGATAACTAATAATGGTCTGCACCCCATTTGTTAGTCACAAGTAGGGTGCAATTCCCATGCTATCCATTTTTTTAATCTGCGTTTTCATGCTTGATTATCCTTTAATTCTCCACCGTTTCCTGACAATTATTTTGATATATACTTATTGCTTCTTTTAAAAATAGTTGCTCCTGTTCTGTAAAAGGATTTGGAAATTTGAATGTTTCTGTAAATGGTAGCTTTTCTTCAACTAAATCTAAATTCCCTTTCAAGGTTTCATTCATAAGCTGTATAAGTGTTCTAACAGTTTCTTGAGCTTCTTTTGAAGAAGGTATAGCGTCTGTAAACGTTAAATGTTTAATTTCTGATAAAATTTTAGTCCATTTTCTATCTAAATCGATTTCCTCAGATTTATTTATACTAAATAATTCATCAGTTATATCTTTTGAAAAGTGTTCTTTAAACCATGTTTCGGTGTTTTCAGCAAACATTAATTTTTGTAGCATAGCACAAAATATCTCGATATTGATAATTTCTTCATCTTTCACTGTTTCAATAAGATGGTTTAAATCGGATAATATATTTATGATTTCAAGTTTTTTAGCTTCAAATAACTGTTTTTGATTGTTTAAAGATTTTAAGATAATTTCACCTTTAATCTTGTTTTTTTGCAGCATATCTTTAATTTCCTTTAGCGATAAGCCTAGAAACTGTAATGACTTAATGTTTTGTAAAGTAGATAGGTCCTCTGTAGAATATAGTCTATGTCCACCTTCTGTATAATCACTTGGTTTCAGTAGGTCTATACTGTCATAATAGCGTAGTGTTCTAATACTAACACCTGACTTTTTCACAAGCTCACCTATCGTAAATATACCTTTCCCCACAAATTATTCTCTCCTTAATGATTGACTTTAAAGTAACGTATAACGGGATAAGAAAACTTTTTTCCATATAAAGTATAAATTGCAGCAACTAAAATTAGTATTGTTTCAAGAATAATAAGTGCAAAAGAAATCATTGAAACTGCGCTCCATTTTTTAGAAATAAATGTTAATAATAAAAAAACCGGGAAGAAAGTAAAATGAAGGTTCATCCCTTCTTTTGCATGGTCAGCAAAATATTTATTATTATTCCTCGATACTAAGTATACCAATATTGGTAAAATAAAGGTTAATATTAGTGAGAGCAGATGCATTAAACTTGCCAATCCTCTATTTAATAAACGCTCTTTTTTCATTGTGCAGATTCCTCCAATAGCTTATTTGATTGTTACCTTTTGAATTGAGTAACTAAATTCATCATAAAAGGTGACGCTACTAGAGATTCAAGGACAATTTCATTAAATAATTCATATGTAATAAATAGCTGTTGTTATTTTTAGTTTTTCGTATTGTATGATATAATTCATTTACTGACTAACCTAAGCAAGACAATATTAAGCTGTAGCGGTGCCGTACGCTACAGCTTTTTTTGTAATGAATATAGACTTACTAAAAACATTTTCCTCATCAAGGATTATTACTTTCCAAGTACTCCTCGGCTAGTTGCGGATTTTTGTAAATGGCCATACCAGTTTTCAACTTTTTAAAGCCAACCTTTTCGTAAAAAGGTTCATTTCCTGTTGTTGCAATTAACTGAATACAAGAAACATCCTCTAATTGCTGAATAATGTCCTCTAAAAGAGTTCTGGCAATCCCTCTTTCCTGATAATCTTTATGTACTACAACATCATAAATAGCAGCATTAAAGACACCGTCTGAAAGAGCTCTCGCAAACCCTATAATTTGATGATCTTTTACTGCGAAAACTTGATGTGTACTTGCATTAAAAACTTTCCTTATTATGTTTTCGTCATGTTCCTCCATCCTACCGATTGATAAACTTCTTTTAACATTATTAGCTCGTTTTTCTCTACTTTATATGTAAGTAAAACCATTGTTCATTCCCCCAATTTGTTTGTCATTCCCTTAAATATATATGTGTATTGCTTCCTATATTTCACCATCAAATTAAAGCGTTTATAAACCAAGTCTCTTGACGAACATTCGTTCTGGTATTAGAATAATAAAAAAAGGAGGCAATTTTATGCAAAAAACGAACACCCTCGAATTAGTACATTTCTCTGAAGAGTATGTGGATAGTTTGAATGACTTTGACCTTACGGAAGAACAAAGTCAATTTACTGCCCTTCCAAAAGAGATTTCTATAGAAATGGTTGGTCAATATCCGATTGTTATTTTGAGTGACCATGTTCCTGTAGGATTTTTTGTCCTGCACGCAACTGATAGAGTGAAAGAGTACTCTACTAATCCAAAAGCTATGCTGCTTACTGCATTATCTATTGACCATAAACAGCAAGGAAATGGGTATGCAAAAAAAGGGATGCTTGCACTGCCTGAATTTATTAAAAGAAAATTTAAAGATTGTAATGAAGTCGTTTTAGTCGTTAATCATAAAAATACTCCGGCTCAAAATTTGTATTTAAAAGCTGGCTTTGTCGATAACGGTGAAAGAAGAATGGGACGTATTGGCGAGCAGTTTGTTATGAACCTATACCTTTAATAGATTTTCAAAAATCACTCTTCATGACATGGGTGATTTTTTTGTTCTCCCCTTACAACATACGGCCTTGTTGATCGTCTATCTGAATGCTGTGGAGTACCTAACAAAAGCTCAGAGAGATAATGCAGCAAACTGGCTTATGAATTGTGGAGTTGCTCCTCTAAACACAGCTCATCGAGGAAGGATGTGGGGGATTGTTAAGGGTATACCCGTAAGTAAAGATATTTTATACTGCGAGTATTTTACTTTCGTATAAGATATTCCTGTATAAAAATAAATCAGGTACCTAACATCGATAAAAATTACCAATACTAGATAACTGACTTATCTTAGAAATTTACTCTAAGCTCTTTCGGTATTTTATAAATCCGTAAATGTTGGTGGTTTCTTTTTGAAGCCTTTCGTCGTAATGAAAGCATAGATAAAACCGATTGCAAGCCAGATAAAGCCTACCTTCAATGTCATCGGTGATAAATTAATAAATAAGTAGAAACAAATACCAAATCCTAGCCCTGGAATTAATAAGTATCGAATTATTTTCATTTCTTTTTTACGGAAGAAGTAATACACGATCACTGACAAATTGACAAACATAAATCCTGTCAGACCTCCAAAGTTCATTAATTCTGCTATAAAATTTGCTGATAAAAACAGCGCTCCTAAAACACTAATCACACACATCAATAAAATATTGTATACCGGTGTTTGATATTTTGGATGTAAATGTGTGAAAAACTTTTTCGAAAGTACCTCATCACGCCCCATACTAAACATTAAACGAGATGCACTTGCTTGTCCTGTTAAACCAGCTGTCACTGTTGATACAATAATCGCAACCGTATAAAGAGTTGCAAGAACTGCACCACCTGCTTTTTCCGCTACATCAAATAAAGCCGTATCAGCTGAACTAAAGTTTGTAACATCAGGCCATACAAGCTGAGCTACATATGCTTGCACAATAAAAATAAGTCCTCCGATTAAACAAGCTAAAATAGCTGCCTTCCAAATATCCTCTTTTGGATTGACTGCCTCTTCTGAAAGTGTTGTAATCGAATCGAACCCTAAAAACGAGAAGCAGGCCATTGTTGCACCAGAAATAATTGCAGACATAACGAATTTTTCATCGTTGAAAAACGGTGCAACAGTAAAGAGCGACGTATCACTTTCCGCACCGACAATTGTCTTTACTCAAAAAATCACAAAAATAACGACTACAATTCCCATAAACATAACGAGGGTTTGATTTGTTTTTGCTGCGATGCCAATACCTAGAATATTGACAGTAGTTATAATACCTGCAATTAATAACACCCATACCCAATACGGAACAGATGGTATTAATGCATTCGCATATGAAGCACCTACCATGAATACAATGAGTGGCACTAAGACATAATCCATAAACATTGCCCAACCTGCAAAAAAACCTAAATGCGGATTGATAGCACGTTGGGTATATGTATAAGTCGACCCTCCATTTGGAAAAACAGCAGCCATTCGACCGTAACTATATGCAGAAAACATCATTGCAACCATCGCAATCAAGTAGGCTAATGGCAACATTCCACTTGTAGACTCTGCTGCAAAGCCATAAATATAAGCTGGCGCAATCGGTGTCATAAAAGCAATACCATAAATGACTAAATCTTTTAATGTTAAAACACGCTTTAACTGTGGTGTATGATCATTTGGTGTTTGACTCATAGTCCATTTCCTCTCACAGATTCATTGGTTCGCGTTTTGATAGTTCTTCCGTTACTAAATCAATTACTTCATCTGTACTCATCACTTGGCAATAAATTTGATTCATAATCATAATTTCAGCATCATGAAGCTGTTGCGTTGCAGCTGCACATGCATCTTCCACTAAAATAACTTCAAATCCTGCGTCAGCTAAACTTCGAACTGTTGAAGCAACACATTGATCTGTTACAACACCTGTACAAACTACTGTTTCAATGCCCATATTACGCAGTAAAAATTCATAATTCGTACCACTTAATACGCTATCTGTCGTTTTATTTACAACAATTTCGTCATCAAGAGGCTTTAATTCATCCACCATCTCCGCTCCTGGGTCACCGATTGGCAATAAAATATTGTTCCACCCTGTCCGGCGTTGTACAGGAGAACGATCTCGTCCATCTTTATGATGGCAAGCAATGCGACCAAATGTTACTTCTAATTTATTAGTACGGAAAAAATCTAAAAGCTTTTTATTGTTCGGGATCGTTAAATTGTCGATACGATCAAAAAAGTATTCCCACTGATCAAACATGCCCTTTTCTCTTGCAACCTGCGCGTCTAATCCGTCTCGGCTAATAAACTGATGTTGCATGTCTACTATTAGTAATGCTGTTTTATAAGGGTTCACGTTTATTTTTTGACCGTCAGTCGGTAAAAATTCATAATATAATGTTGATGTATTATCCATAAAATCCCCTCCAAAATACCTCTGATTCCAAAATGTATAGACAAATAAAATATAGACTCTTTGTGTAAAAGAATCTGTCTAACACAAAAATGACCTACTCATTTCTAGAAACTTAAAATGAATCGACCATTTAAAATTCCCACTGTTTGTCTAAACAGAGATAGCACAACTTCATAAACACGTATGTTTACGAAGACAGTCCTGCAACTATTCGCTACAGCCCCAGTATATGATGGCGAGAACTCATCACATACTTCGGCGACACTTCCTTCTATCTAACTTCTTCATCTTCTCGGACTCCATTAGGTACTGTTAACTGCCGCGCCTCTACCTAACTATCAGAAAAGTGTGAATTATTTGATTATTTTAAATAATTATATTATTGCGTTTTTTATATGTCAACTTTAAAATCTACTATATTTTATAAGATTTATCGCGCACAACCACAAAAAAATGACAATCAAAACAGTTTAAATAATAACTATTTACAATAAATACCACAATACATCAACAATTGTATAAGCATTTAATTATTCACCTCTTGATTTTTCATTACCTATAAACCGTTCCCTTATTAACGCTCACGATTCACAATATAATTCATAAATTACCCCAGCGATAATTTTGATTATTTTGCCGAGTTTGCACGGCATCCACCCCTTTAGGAATATTTTGGGCTACCATATTTAGCATTACCCAAATCATAGTGGATTCCGACTAACGCCGTAAACAATTGTTCGAAGAGGGAGGTTTACCCCCCACGCAATTTTTTTTAAAAATTTTTGTCCTATAGAAAAAAATCATCTAACACATAGTAAAAAACTTCTCAGAAAAACAAGCTTCTAATTAAGTAGTCTATTAATACACAAAAATGCCCTACTTATATTACCAGCTATAAGTAAGGCACCTCTAAAATTATATTCCGTTTTATTGAGCATATACATTTACTTCTACGCTACTAAAAATATCATGATATAAAACAGTAATAAAAGGTCGCAGCAGCAGCACAACCACCTTCGCTAATAGGCAATCCCTTTTTGATAAGCAACTCTATTAAGTTGAAGAATTATTTTCCATTATGTATCTAAGTTTGATTAACTCAAGTCTTTCTTTTTTCTTCTTTTCTTCTTTTCTTCTTTTCTTCTTTTCTTCTTTTTGATTCTTTTACATAATTAATATAGTTTCCTGTTCCTTCTATTGCTGAAACTGCAATGATGGCCCATTCTAGTGGATTAACATCTCTTAGCGATTCCTTTCCATAGAATAGTGTAACGCTAGCAATAAACCCATAGAGAATTGCTTTAGAAAAATACTCCCAAATAGGAGAATAATTTTCTATATTAATTTTTCCGTATATTTTGTCTATTAAGATTACCATTCCTAAAATTAAAACTACGGTCATAATCATTTCCGTCTTCATAGTCCACCTCCATAAAAATTTTAACACATGCTTCATTATATAATCTCTTCGAAAATATCTTCAATCCTTTGCACAACAAAAGAATCCATTACTGGAAATTAGTTCTTTTATCATTTTCTTTGGTAGATCTTAAGGCCGTCCCACTTTACAAGATAAAACTCAACCCGCTCGATCGATGGATAAGGAACATCAACTTCCATTTTCTTCTTACGAGTATATACACGATTAGTAGTCTTTTTCTGCTTGAGCAGATGGATCTGCAGTTCCATCAGAATCTAAGAATTAAACTTTCTAAGATGAGACAAGTAACCACTAACAAGTGATTTAACATTACCGGCTGCGTTCTCAGAAAGTGGAGGTGAAAATGTTACTATATCCATACCTTTTGTTTCATCACAAATATTTCACTAATTAATTGTAAGTTATGCGGATAAAAAATCATCTTTCTCTCACACTAATGGTGGAGGTGAGATGACATGGGTAATAATAAACATAAAAATAATAAAACTCAAGACAACAAAAAACAGCAGAATCAAAATCAAAATGCTAACAGAGAACGTAAAAATGAAAACAGAGAAGAGTTCGCTGAAGAAGTAGATTTCAGTAATATTCAAAATGAAAATAAACGTTAATAGTGATAAACAAAATCCCAATATTCACCTTAGAAATAGGTGTGTATTGGGGCTTTTCTTATTGTGTAAACATCACCTAGATCCATCTCTTTCGATTTCTTAAAGTACAAAAAAAACGGAAATAATTCCGGGCTGATTACCACTTACTTTTTTCCTTCATGACACACTGTTTCGCTTTCGCATTCGATCTTAAGAATAACCTAAGACAATGGTAGTTTTAACTTTTTATTTTGATAAGAATTCAGATACCACTAAAGCCGTAATACAATAAATATCTATTGGTATCAATAAGAGCAATCCTATTATCCAGTTTAATTTTATATATACATTAGGTGGTATTATTTTCGATGCTATTTTTGTATTTCCTACGAGTTCATTATTTTCCCGTACTCCTTCGGAAATATTCTCAACCTTTAGTTCTACTTTAGTTAAATTAGGATTATGAAAATCAACCTCTAAAAATGCGTATTGAGGATTTGAAATCGACAATTTTACACTCCTTTGTTTCATCCTAATTCCTTAATAAATTAATTAAAAGCTTAAACTGCATGTGGCTATTATATTCACAAGGTAGTAACAATATTCACTATTAATTTACAAAGTTTTGCAACGAGACCAATCAATTGTCGATTATTGACGTAAAATTTTAAAGAGTCCCTATGTATCTGTTAGGATAACTTCATGTCGTGATCCTCACCTATGATGAATTCAGATGGTAGTATTGTAAAAGCATTCTCCTTATCACCATCTGATTCTGTTATACCTGTCGAAATTAATTTAAATAAAGCAGAATCATTAAAGGTTAAAGTAAGCGGAAATATACATGATCGTAATATTGTTACATTATTAAATCCTATATTTATTGCGAATTTTTAATCTTTTTAAACATTTACATACTTATTTTTAAAAAGAGAAATCTCATGAGGTTATTTAATTACTTATAGGAAGTAAAACAATCTCAACTGTATCGATCACGGTGCCAAATTCGTTGCTAGAGACCGGGAATCACTATATGCACTTGATTAAATGTATATTAACAGAGCTTACAGGTGAAGAGTTGCTTATTAACTTTGTTAATCAAAATAACAGGACTGATTTCAATTTACCTAAGACGAACTAACCAAGCAATCGAGTAGGAGGGAGTGATTAGCTCCCGACCTCTCACACCACCGTACGTACGGATCCGTATACGGCGGTTCAATT
>NZ_JBYTDL010000027.1:0-60363 GCF_058791335.1 Lysinibacillus sp. EB271-A1-10B | reverse complement strand
GAACACGGAAGTTAAGCTCTTTAGCGCCGATGGTAGTTGGGGGCTTCCCCCTGTGAGAGTAGGACGTCGCTAGGCACAAAGTAGCCACTGAGAAATCAGTGGTTTTTTTATTTTAAAAAAATCAGTAATAACACCCAATAAATGTTAGAATTTAATTGATTTAAATAAACAAATATATAGGGGTATTTAAATGGCAACAGGGGTATATAGAGAAAATATTCAAATTGAAAAAGCTAAGCTACAGGAGTTTATTCGAAATAAAGAAGAGTGGGCTATACTAATACCTGGTTATTTACATCATGAATTCCCAAGTGAACGAAATATGATTTGGGTATTTCAAGGGGATTTTGGAATGATCCAAAAAGCTGTAAAGGTTGAACTTAAGTGTAAGGAATCAAATCCTAATCAGGTTATATTTGATTTGGTAGGCTTATCAGATCCTTTAAATGGTGATGGATACTTTGAAGTTACACAAAATCAGGATGGTACATGTCAGTTAGAAGGTAATTTAACATTAAAGGCAAGTGGTTTCCTTGCAGGAATGATGAATCCAATTTTAGAAAAGTTTGTACCGCCATTAGTAGAACAGCTAGTACAAGAGATGGCAATAAAGGCTAGTATTTAGTATTTCCGACATAATTAGCCTCGGCATAATTGTTACTGATAAAAGAAGAGTGTCATGTCATAGAAAAGGTCATTGCTTTTAGTTGCAATGACCTTTCTGACTTATCAAGCACGCGCCATGAAAGCGACCAATCGAAACGGAAATCAACCACATCGTATTGAGAGAGGAGCTATTTTTTTGAGAAATATTTGAGTAATTACTCAATATAATTTAAAAAGGAGGAATCATTATGGAGCAATGGATAGGTATTCAAACACTCATTTGGTTATTCCCTATTATGTTTATTCTCCATGATTTTGAAGAAATCATAATGGTTGAAAAGTGGTTGAATAAGAATTCTACGATTTTGTATGAAAGATTGCCTAAAAAAATGGCTAATCGAGTTATTAAACAGTTCTCGATGTCGACAGCACAGTTTGCCGTAGCAGTAGTCGTAGTATTTATGTTTGTAAGTAGTTCCACTTTTGTAGCAAATCAATATGTGAATCAAGGGCCGTTCGGAGATATCTATTTCTTCACTGTTGTTACGCTAACCTACTTTCTACATGCGTTCACTCACCTTGCACAGTCTATTTTTCTTCGTTCCATTACACCAGGTGCACTCACATCTTTGATAATCGTCATTCCATATAGTTTAATGTTGTATCGTTCGTTATTAATTAATAACGTCATAACATGGAACATTATTTTTGTTTGCTTGCCATTTTGTCTTTTATTGATCCCTATTGCATTACTAGCACATTGGATCGGGAAAAAGGTTATATGAATTTCAACTTATTTATATCCATTCAGTAAATTTTTTTCTAACGTAAGTGTTATAATTAAATAAGAATATAACGGAAATGGGTGTTTTGTTTTGCAAAAGAAAAAGCCGATTGTAGAGGGATTAGAGCGCTTTCAACAACAACAAAATATTTCCTTTCATGTACCAGGGCATAAACACGGAGAACTATCCCATCTTCCTCAGCCCTTTAAAGATGTAATGCGATATGATGTGACTGAATTATCAGGTCTCGATGACTTACATCATCCAGAGGAAATGATATTAGAAGCAGAAAACTTATTGGCAGATACATATGGGGCGATGAAAAGTTTCTTTTTAGTAGGTGGATCTACAGTCGGGAATTTAGCAATGATTTATGCCACATGTAAAAAAGGTAATACGATTATTGTCCAACGTAATGCACATAAGTCTATATTTCACGCGATTGAGCTTGTTGGGGCAAAGCCTGTATTTGTATCCCCGCTATGGGATGAACGAACATTAACAGCAACCCATGTTTCTTATAAAGATTTGAAAAAAGCAGTTGATTATTATCCAGACGCACGTGCAGTAGTATTAACGTATCCTACTTACTATGGTATGACATCGAAAGAAATACAGCAGCAGATTGCGTATTGTCATGAGAAAGGTATTCCAGTTTTAGTGGATGAAGCACATGGAGCTCATTTTAGTGCATGTACTTTATTTCAGCCATCTGCATTGACATTTGGTGCAGATATAGTAGTACAGTCTGCGCATAAAACATTGCCAGCGATGACAATGGCATCCTTTATGCATGTTAATTCTAACTTAGTCGATGTCGACAAAATAAATCACTATTTACGTATGCTACAATCTAGCAGCCCGTCCTATCTTTTATTGGCTTCTTTAGATGATGCACGTTATTATGTACAGACATATATGGAGAGTGACGGTGCATATATAATAGAAAAAAGAAATCAATGGATCGAGGCATTACGAGCTATTGGCTCTTTGGAAGTTATTGAGGTAGACGACCCTATCAAATTATTATTACGTGTTAAGGGGTATACAGGTTTTCAATTACAGGAAGCATTAGAAGCAAAGCATGTATATGCAGAACTGGCAGATGCAAATCAAGTATTGCTTGTGCTACCTTTGTTGAAACAGGGGCATAACTATCCATTTGCAGAAATACGTGTCCGTATTAAAGAGGCTATAACATTGTTATTAAGTACACCAAAGGCAGAAATCGTAACTGCTTCACAAATGGCCTATAATTTTGTGGCCATTACGGAACCTTCCTATACATTTGATGAAATGGAAAAGGCGGAAACAGAATGGTTACCGTATATGCGAACGATGGGACGTATTTCTGCAAGTATGATTATTCCGTATCCACCCGGTATTCCACTGCTTGTTCCAGGAGAAAAAATAACCGTGGCAAAGCTGAGTCAGTTAGAGGAGTTACTAGCTACTGGTGCAACGTTTCAAGGAAATCACCGTTTAGAAGAAAAGATGATTAAGATCATTAAATAGTTGGAGGCTATAACAGCATGAATTGCAATTTATTTATTACATTTGAAGGTCCAGAAGGTGCTGGAAAAACAACAGTCATTCAAAAAATAGCCGAGCGACTTGCGGAGGAAAAGATTGATGTATTAGCAACGAGAGAACCTGGTGGTATTGAGATTGCTGAGAAAATTAGGAGCGTAATTTTAGACCCCGAACATACAGCCATGGATGAGCATACAGAAGCGTTATTATACGCAGCGGCGAGAAGTCAGCATTATTTTGAAAAAGTTCGACCTGCGTTGGATGCTGGAAAAATGGTTATTTGCGATCGCTTTATCGATTCCTCTTTAGCATACCAAGGATATGCACGTGGTATCGGCGTTGATGAAGTATTATCTATTAATGAGTTTGCAATCGGTAAGAAGTTACCTGATATGACAATCTTATTTGACCTTGCACCAGAGGTAGGCTTGGCACGGATTCATGCTCATGGAGAGCGAGAGGTCAATCGTTTAGATGTTGAAAGTTTAGCTTTTCATAACAAGGTTCGGGAAGGATATTTACAGCTAGTGGAGCGTTATCCTGAGCGTATACATGTCGTCAATGCGGACCAAAATATTGATCATGTTGTTGAAGATGTATGGTCATTAATATATGAAGCAATACAGTAAATGCATGAAGTTGTCTACCACAATGTGATATAATGGTAACAACTATAATCTTATTTTCATTCAGAAAATGTTTTCTGCGCGACAGTAGCGAATGTTTTGAGATGAATGAAGAAGTAGTTTTATTTTAGTAGATGTTCCGAGCACCTACTGAAACAGAGGAACTCTAACCTATGTCACGGAAAAGGTAACTAAAATCTATTTAGATGAATTTTATCGAAGGGGTGAGTGCGAATGAAGTTAGTAGTAGCTGTAGTGCAAGATCAGGATAGCAGCCGCTTATCGAATGCTTTAACGAAAAATCAGTTTCGTGCAACTAAATTAGCGAGCACTGGAGGATTTTTACGCTCTGGAAATACGACGTTTCTTATTGGAACGGAAGACTCTCTCATACCCAAAGTTTTAGATATTATTCGTGATAATTGTCGTGCACGAGAACAAATGGTTGCACCTGTTTCGCCATTAGGCGGGAATACAGATTCCTATATACCTTATCCTGTGGAGGTAGAGGTAGGTGGAGCGACAGTTTTTGTATTACCAATTGAACAGTTCCATCATTTTTAAATTATTTGCCACGTTAAATGGGAAGAAAAACACATTATAATTTAGCTTTTGTGTATTTGGTATAGAAAGCAAGTGGGGGCGAAACAGCTTGAAGATCAATCAAGATATACGTGTCGGGTTAAATACTAATCGTAAAGAACCACTGCATAACAATAATCAAAATAACCGATTTGGAGATATGGTCGTCAAGCAAGGCACCAAATTGCAAACTGAACAGCTTACGCGATTGCTAGGGGATATTTCTACAGCAGGTGATCGTGTCGCAAGATCGCGTAATTTACGAGAGCTTGCTCGTTTTAAAATGCTTGTTAAACGGTTTCTACAAGAAACAGTAGAGCATGGTATGGATTTAAAACAATCGCATTCATGGAATCGTTTTGGTGAAGGAAGACGTTTGAAAATTATTGAAACTATCGATACGCGTCTTGTGGAGCTTGCTCAAGATATTTTAGATGAAGAAAAGGAAGCAATTGATCTTCTCGATAAAATCGGTGAGATAAAAGGCTTATTAATTAATTTGTATATGTAAAACCCGTGTCTCGTTCTCTTGTAGGCGCGGGCTTTTTTCAAACTGAATGGTATGAATTCAATTCACGATGAAACTAATCTATCTGCTCTAAAACTGTAGATATTTCTGTACGAAAATTGGTTCATCACCAAAAGTTGTGGATGACTTTTATTAATACGTCTACTATGTTAATAAGTTGATTTTCGTTACGACTGGGCGACTCCTTGGGGATTAGTAATAGAGGAACGAAGGCTAAAAGCATCACATCCTGTGATAATGCCCTCGTGACCAACATCGGTGCTGTCGCTGCGCTTTCGCACAAACAAAACCAAAACCCTCTGCTGCCGCTACGTTAGCACTATGCTTTCGCGCAAAAAAACATCTGTTGGCCCGAGACCCTGGAGCGAGCGAAGCGGCTCATCGGACGCCCCCAGGAAGCTCTGCTCTGCGCGAAAGCGAAGCGTCAGCTACAAAGCGCCCAGTCGGAACGGAAATCAACCACACGTTTTGGTGATGATCTATAAAATTGAGCAATAGGAAACAATTATGCTATAAGTGTAATTGATATAGGAAGGAATTTTAATATATGGCCAAGAATGTTGAAGAGCTATTCGCACTGCAACCAGTCGTAATGAAGCAGCTTCAAACGATTTTTGACAAACATAGATTAGCACATGCATACATTTTTGATGGTGAAAAAGGGACAGGCAAAGTAGATATAATGCAGTTTTTTGTCAAATTAATGCTTTGTGAGCAACCAATTCAAAATGTTCCATGTGAAACATGTCGAAATTGCAGACGTGTTGATTCGGGTAATCATCCGAATATTCATCAAATTTATCCCGAGGGTCAATTTATAAAAATTGATCAAATACGTGAATTAATTGCAGAAATGAAGATGATGGGTGTTGAAGAGGGACGTAAGATTTATGTACTTCATCATGCAGACCGTCTCAATATTGCATCTGCAAACATGATTCTTAAATTTTTAGAGGAACCTGATGGTGAGGTAACTGCGATTTTATTAACGGAGCAAATGCAGTCAATTTTACCAACGATTCGCTCTCGCTGTCAGCATATTAAATTTCAAAAAATGCCTCGACATTTATTGTTAAAGCATCTACAAGATAATAATATTTCTTATTCGATGGCTTCTACAGTGAGCATGATGACGAACGAGCTCGAAACAGCTATGATTTTAGCAAATGATGAGCAGTTTGCACATGCTCGAAAAACAGTGTTAAAATTAGTAGAGGCAATTCGTCAGAACGTACATGAAGCAATGCTTGTTGTACATGAAGAATGGTTGCCATTATTTAAAGAAAAAGGCGAGATGGAACAGGCATTAGATTTACTACTATTTGCTTACCGTGATATAGTGTCAATAAAAGCTAATCCCGAATCAGCTTGTACTTACCCAGACATGTTACAGACATTTAAAGAAGCTGCGTTACATTCGACTTATGAACGTCTATCTAGTCAAATGGAGTCTATTTTACAGGCGCGTTCATCTTTACAGCGTAACATGAATAGGACGTTAATGATGGAGCAGTTAATGCTAAATCTGCAGGAGGGGTATACATTTGTATAATGTAGTGGGAGTCCGCTTTAAAAAAGCGGGTAAAATATATTATTTTGATCCAGCATCATATCTACTAGAGGACAGTCAATATGTTATTGTAGAGACAGCTCGCGGTGTAGAATATGGTAAAGTAGTTGTCCCTCAAAAGGTTGTTGAGGATAATGATGTTGTTTTACCACTTAAACAAGTTCTACGACCAGCGGATGAACGTGATCGTATTCAAGTAGAGGAAAATGCTGCCGAATCAAAGCGTGCATTTGAACTAGCAAGTACAAAAATCATTGAACATAATTTAGAAATGAAGCTCGTTGATGTTGAATATACATTTGATCGTAATAAAATCATCTTTTATTTTACGGCTGAAGGACGCGTTGATTTCAGAGATCTTGTAAAAGATCTAGCTTCCGTTTTTAGAACACGTATCGAACTTCGTCAAATTGGTGTACGTGATGAGGCGAAGTTGTTAGGTGGTATTGGTCCATGTGGCCGGATGCTTTGCTGCTCAACATTTTTAGGAGATTTTGAGCCGGTTTCTATTAAAATGGCTAAAGATCAAAACTTATCTTTAAATCCATCTAAAATTTCAGGTCTTTGCGGTCGTTTAATGTGCTGCTTGAAATATGAAAATGATGAATATGAGGAAGCTAAAGAGGGCATGCCAGACATCGGTGAATTAACGATGACACCAGATGGACGAGGTAAAGTTGTAGGTTTAAATGTACTGGAGAGACTCATTCAAGTATATTTACATGAGCAGGAGCGTACAGTCGAGTATACACTAGAAGAACTGCTAGCATGCGAAAAAAATCTTATATAAGATAGAGAACTGAATGAGGTGGCTTGGGTGAAGGACCGTAATTTCTTAGATACCGTTATGGAGTTCGAACAACAGCTCGAAGCAATGCAGGAGCAATTTGGTGCATTGAAACAATTTGTAGCGTTAATGATGGAGGAGCATAAGACACTCGAAACAGAAAATCATCACCTTCGTACACGTCTAGAAGAATTACTTTCTAATGAAAACTCTGAACAGACTACTGATGAGAAGAAAGAGAATCCGTTAGATATTGGCGAGGGTTATGATAACCTAGCACGTTTGTACCATGAAGGCTTCCATGTTTGTCATGTTCATTTCGGAAGTTCACGTAAAGGTGAAGACTGTCTGTTTTGTCTATCATTTTTAAATAAACAAAATGTGTAATAGAAGGCTGATTCCCACTATGGTGGTGTCAGTCTTTTGTTTTGTATAGTAGGAGGAAGAAACATGGAAGAATGGTTGAAAGATGACGAACGGTTAGACTATTTATTAGCTGAGGATTTACGTATTATTCAAAGCCCCTCTGTATTTTCGTTTTCATTGGATGCAGTGCTACTTTCGAAATTTGTTAGTGTCCCATACCATAAAGGAAAAATTGTTGATTTATGCTCAGGTAATGGTGTAATCCCACTTTTTCTAAGTGCTAGAACAAAGGGACATATTACAGGAGTAGAAATTCAACCACGCTTATTTGATATGGCTGAGCGAAGTATCCGTTACAATAAGTTGGAAGAGCAAATTCATATGGTCCTTGGTGATGTGAAGGAAATTCCTAAGGAGCTTGGTATTGAAAAGTATGACGTTGTAACATGTAATCCGCCATATTTTTTAGCACATGAAGCTAGTGATAAAAATTTAAGTGAGCATTACGCTATTGCCCGCCATGAACTATATTTAACGTTAGAGGAATCAATACAGTCAGCAAGTAAATTATTAAAACAGGGCGGAAAGGCCGCTTTTGTTCATCGTCCTGGTCGGTTGTTAGATATTGTTACGGCGATGCGAGCGAATCGTATAGAGCCTAAACGTATGCAATTTATTTACCCGAAAGAGGGTAAGGAGGCCAACACACTATTAATAGAAGGAATTAAGGACGGTAAACCGGATCTGAAAATATTACCACCCCTGTATGTTTATAATGCGGATAATGAATATACAGCAGAAGTGAGAGAAATTCTTTATGGAAAAGAACAGTAACCATTATTTTTATGTGTTAGAATGTGCCGACCAATCCTTTTATGCTGGTTACACGAATAATGTAGACAGGCGTGTCGCTGTACATAATGCTGGTAAGGGAGCAAAATATACGAGAGCACGAGGACCAGTGGAATGTATTTATGTAGAGGAATTCGATACGAAACAAGAGGCGATGCGTGCAGAATATGCTTTTAAACAGCTAACACGAACGCAAAAAATGAAATATATAGGGAGGGATGCGTTATGAAATCTCAAAAAAGTACAATGCACAATCATACAGGTTGTTTATATTTAGTTGGAACACCTATTGGTAATCTAGAGGATATGAGTGTGCGTGCGTTACGTATTTTAAAGGAAGCAGATATTATTGCTGCTGAGGATACACGTAATACCAAAAAGCTTTGCAACTACTTTGATATAGCAACACCCCTGATCAGCTATCATGAACATAATATAGAGGTGGGGGGAGAGAAGTTATTAGCATTCTTACGTGAAGGAAAAACAGTTGCATTAGTTAGTGATGCTGGTCTACCGTGTATTTCCGATCCTGGTGCAGATATAGTCGAAAAAGCAATTGAGCAAGACTTTCCAGTTGTGCCGGTGCCAGGTCCCAATGCCGCAATATCAGCATTAATCGCCTCCGGATTAACACCGCAGCCATTTTTCTTTTATGGATTTTTAAATCGAGGAAAAAAGGAACGTCGACAGCAATTAGAGCAACTAAAAAAACGTCAGGAAACCATTTTGTTTTACGAGGCTCCTCACCGTATAAAGGAAACCTTGAAAGACATGGAATTTATTCTTGGTAATCGTCGAATTGTATTAGCTCGCGAGCTAACTAAAAAATTCGAAGAGTTTTTACGTGGTACGTTGGCTGAAGCAGTGGAATGGTCACAAACAGAGGAAATTCGAGGAGAATTTTGTATTGTCCTTGAAGGAAATGAAAATGATGAGGAAGAAAATGATGAACAAGCCTATTGGATGACAATGTCTATTGTTGAACATGTTGATTATATTATTGATCAAAATGGTGTTACATCAAAAGAAGCTATAAAAGAAGTGGCCAAACTACGTCAAGTAGCTAAGCGAGAAATCTATAATGAATACCATAGTTAATGTAAAGAAAGAGGTCGCCTTAATATAGGCACCTCTTTTTTTGTATATCTATTCAAATAGGTGGTTAACACCAATTTATTAAGGCCATGCCATGTATTTAAGCTGATTGGAGTGGAGGCTGGGCGACTCCTTGAGGATCAGCAATAGCGGAACGGAGGCTAAAAGCATCACATTCTGTGATAACGCCTCCGTGACCAACATCATGCTGTTGCTGTCGCTGCGCTTTCGCACAAACAAAACCCTCTGCTGCCGCTACGTTAGCACTACGCTTTCGCGCAAAAAACATCTGTTGGCCCAAGCGGCTCATCGGACGCCCCCAGGAAGCTTTGCTCTGTGCGAAAGCGAAGCGGCAGCAACAAAGCGCCCAGTCGGAACGGAAATCAACCATACGTTTTGCTGAGGAGCATATAAACTATTTAATTGATAATAATTGTAAAAAATAGTACCCTTAACTATGAAAGGTCTGACATGGACATTATAAGGGACTTAAAAATTGGTTATATTATAGTTATCTTCTATTAAATAATAACGCCTCTGGACGCAATTACGCTAAGGAGAAATTGATAAAAAATAAAACACCCAAATCACTGTGCTTGATTTAGGTGTGTATCAAATTATTTTTTTAAGTTAGATTGGATTTCATTCACTAACATTTCTGCGCCTTCTGGGCTTAAAATTAATTTACCACCAACTAGACGGAAGTTATCATCAGAAACTTCACCAGTTACAGCACATGTCATGTTAGGCATATATTTTTTTAAGATGATTTTGTCGTCATCCACATAGATTTCTAAAGCGTCTTTTTCTGCAATACCTAATGTACGGCGTAATTCGATTGGAATTACTACACGACCTAATTCATCGACTTTACGAACGATTCCTGTTGATTTCATAATTATATTTCCTCCTAATGTTAAAAGTTATATTGGTATTTCGTCAAATTTCGACATAATTCCTTGTCTGATAGTTATCATACCAAGTAATGCCATAAACGTCAATTAATTAATACACTAATATTATTGTTTCGAAAAAATTTTTTGAGAAGAAAACAGATATTTTGGTTTTTTTAAAAGGTTTTTATTATATATTTTAATTTATAGTAAAAAAGCTTCTTATTTAATACATTAAATGGATTTATTATATTATTCGACATTTTTCGCGCTCGAGAAACTTTCAACCAATTATGCCTCGGCATAATTGCGTCTGGAATCGGCTAACATCCTATATTAAGCTCCTTTCTGATTACGTGACACCCACTGAAAGAAGTTGAAACGAATTTCGTACTTAGTTAGAATAGATAGTATACTGTGAAACAATGGAGGCAGTTCTAGTGAGCGAACAAAATAAAACATTCTATATAACAACCCCTATTTATTACCCAAGTGGGAAATTCCATATTGGTACAGCGTATACAACTGTAGCATCAGATACAATTGCACGTTATAAACGTTTACTCGGGTATGATGTACGTTTTTTAACTGGAATGGATGAGCATGGGCAAAAAATTCAAGAAAAAGCCGCTGAAGCGGGAAAGCATCCTCAAGAATACGTAAATGAGATTGCAGATGCTGCGAAAAAGCTTTGGGCATTAATGGACATTTCATACGATGACTTTATTCAAACAACGCAAGAGCGTCATACGAAAACTGTCGAAAAGATTTTCCAAAAGTTTTTAGATAATGGTGATATTTATAAAGGTGAGTATGAAGGTTGGTACTGTACACCATGTGAATCATTTTTTACTGAGACACAATTAGTAGACGGTAACTGTCCAGACTGTGGTCGTTCAGTACACAAAGTTAAAGAGGAATCTTACTTCTTTAATATGAAGAAATATGCTGATCGTCTTTTAGCTTATTATGAAGAAAACCTTGATTTTATTGAGCCTGAATCTCGAAAAAATGAAATGATTAATAACTTTATTAAACCAGGGCTAGAAGATTTATCTGTTTCAAGAACATCATTTGATTGGGGCATTAAAGTTCCAGGAGATCCTAAACATGTAATTTATGTATGGGTAGATGCTTTAACTAACTATATAACATCATTAGGTTATCTATCAGAGGATGAAACATTATTCAATAAATATTGGCCGGCAGATGTACATGTAGTTGGTAAAGATATCGTTCGATTCCATACTATTTATTGGCCAATTTTCTTAATGGCACTAGATTTACCACTTCCTAAAAAAGTGTTTGCTCATGGATTTATCATGATGAAGGACGGTAAGATGTCTAAATCAAAGGGCAATGTTATTTATCCTGAAATGTTAATAGAGCGTTATGGTTTAGATGCAACACGATATTTCCTATTGCGTGAGTTACCATTCGGCTCTGATGGTGTATTTTCGCCAGAATCATTTGTTGAACGTACAAACTTCGACTTAGCAAACGATTTAGGAAATTTATTGAATCGTACTATTTCAATGATTAATAAATATTTCGATGGCATTATTCCAAGTGAAAATCTTCAATCGACAGAGTTTGACGCAGCTTTAAAAGAACAGGCTGAATCAGTTCGTATTAAATATGAAGAAAGTATGGAAAAAATGCAATTTAGTGTCGTATTAGCCGACTTATGGACGCTAGTTTCAAGAACAAATAAATATATAGATGAAACTCAACCATGGGTGCTAGCTAAAGAGGAAACTGATAAGCCAAAATTAGGAGCTGTTATGCGAAATTTGGCGGAAAGTTTACACCAAATTGCTGTCATGTTACAACCATTTATGACTTCTACTCCTAAGCGAATTATTGAACAATTAGGGTTAGATGACAAATTCTTAGCATGGGAAACAATTGAAACATTCGGCAATACTATTCCAGCAAACATTAAAGTGGTAGAAAAAGGAATTCCGATTTTCCCTCGTCTAGAAAATGAAGTTGAAATTACGTATATTCGTGAGGAAATGCGTGGTTCAGTGAAAACTCCGCAAGAAGAAGAATCAAAAGCTGATCAGAAAGCTGCGGATATTCCAGAAATTCCTGAAATTACAATTGATGATTTTATGAAGGTGGATTTACGTGTAGCTACTGTAACAGCGTGTGAAACGATTCCGAAAGCAGACAAATTATTAAAGCTTCAAGTGGATCTTGGATATGAGCAACGACAAGTAGTTTCAGGTATTGCAAAGTTCTATTCTCCAGATGAATTAATTGGTCAAAAAGTGATTGTAGTCGCTAACTTAAAGCCAGTTAAATTACGCGGTGAATTATCGCAAGGAATGATTCTAGCTGGTGAAAAAGATGGGATTTTAAAATTAGCATCGGTGGATTCAAAACTAGAGAATGGCGCAAAAGTAAAGTAAACAATTTTAGGAAGGCCTGCTGAATAAAAAAAGTTCAGCAGGCTTTTAAAATCCATTTGAAAATGAGTAATTTATTATCTTGAAATAATTTATTTGCAGTAAAAATTAGATTTTTTTAGGTAAAAAGTAACAAATGAGGGCGCTTTGGTTATGCGAAATGTTATAATACAAAATTGTTTGTAATAAATTTGTAACAGTTATGTAAAATACGAAATAATAATTTTTAATAAAATCTATGTTAGGAGATCGACGATGTTCATTGATACACATGTACACTTAAACGCAGATCAGTATGAAGAGGATTTACAAGAGGTTATAGATAGAGCTCTTGAGGCCAAAGTAGAAACGATGGTTGTTGTTGGTTTCGATCGCAAAACCATTGAAAAAACAATGCAACTAGTTGAGCAATATGATTTTGTTTATGGTGTCATAGGCTGGCACCCGGTTGACGCCATTGATTGTAAACAAGAGGACTTAGATTGGATTGAGGAATTAGCAGCACATCCAAAGATAGTGGGTATTGGTGAAACTGGGTTGGACTATTATTGGGATAAATCACCGAAAGATGTTCAACAAGCACTTTTCCGCAAGCAGATTCATTTGGCACAAAAGTTAGATTTACCAATCATTATTCATAACAGAGATGCAACTGGGGATGTTGTTCAAATTTTACGAGAAGAAAATGCAGCTTCCGTGGGAGGCGTTATGCATTGCTTTAGTGGCAGCGTGGAAACCGCACATGAATGTATTGCTATGAATTTTATGATTAGTCTTGGTGGACCGGTGACATTTAAAAACGCACGAATGCCGAAAGAAGTAGCGACAGAAATACCAGTAGAGCATTTGATGATCGAAACAGATGCACCGTATTTAGCGCCCCATCCATATCGAGGAAAACGTAATGAACCAGCTTTCGTACCGTTAGTTGCAGAAGAAATTGCACGTTTAAAGGGTTTACCGATTGAGGAAATTGCACAGGTAACGACAACCAATGCGAAAAAATTTTTTAAGATTGACAATTAACTAGCTGAGACGCCTCCAATACTAGGTTTGTGGTTGGCTAAAAAGGCTATGTCAATTTTCTTAGAAATACATTCGGGTTGACAGTGCCAAATCTAGTACGTATAATCCAACCTTGTATATTAAGGAGGCGTTTTTTCATGTCAAATAATTCCATGAAAAACTTGTTCTTAGGATCATTGAGGAGTAAGCAAACAGTAATAAGCGTTATTTCACTTATTCTGTTTGTATCTGTAATTTCATTCGTACTTTATCAAGGTACTAAAAAAACCGTAACGCTGGATGCGAACGGAGAAGCAATCGAAGTAACGACACATGCCAAAACTGTAGAACAATTATTACAAGGTCAAAATATAGACGTAGCAGAGCATGACAAAATATCACCCTCTCTGAACACCAAAATTGTTAATGGATTAGCAATTTCATGGGAACAGGCAAAAGAAGTAACTATTTCAGTTGATGGAAATCAGTCAAAAGTTTGGACAACTGAAACACAAGTGAAAGACATTTTGAAAGAAGCGAATATTGAAGTATCAGAGCATGATTCTTTAAAACAAGGCATAGATACAGAAGTAGGAGCAGACAACAAGATCGATATTCAAAAAGCGTTTCAAGTATCACTTGTCGATGGCGTAAACAAAAGACAAGTATGGTCCACTTCGACTACGGTCGCTAACTTTTTAAAACAACAAGGAATTCAGCTAAATGAATTCGATCGTGTCGAGAATAACCTGAAGGACGTAATCACTCCACAGAGTAAAATCACAGTAGTTCGCGTAGAAAAGGTTATCGATGTAGTGGAAGACTCTTTAGATTTCGCAATTGAAAAGAAGCAAGATGCTTCATTGCAAAAGGGAAAACAAAAAATTGTAACAGCAGGCCAAAAAGGTTTAATGACTAAAACGTATGAAATCGTAAAAGAGAACGGCCAAGTTGTAGCTAAAAATCTACAATCTAAAAATGTTGTAAAAGAACCGCAGAAGCAAGTAGTTGCAGTAGGGACTAAAACAGTAGTAGCTACTGTTGCTAGTGCACCGACAGTTTCACGTGGGTCAACAGAGCCAGCTAGCGGTAGAGAATTTTATGTAACGGCAACTGCCTATACACCGTATTGTAATGGCTGCTCGGGGACATCTGCCACTGGCATTGATTTACGATCAAACTCTGGTTTGAAAGTAATTGCAGTAGACCCTTCTGTTATTAAGCTTGGCTCAAAAGTTTGGGTCGAAGGCTATGGAACAGCTATAGCAGGGGATACTGGTGGTGCAATTAAGGGTAATAAGATCGACATACTTGTACAAACGGAATCTCAAGCAAGTTCTTGGGGAGTTAGGAAAGTTCGCATAAAAGTATTAAATTAAAAAAATTGTAAAATTAATCAAAAATGTTTTTTCACTTACTGGCTTTCCCGTTTTGACTGGCGGGGGAGCTTTTTTTATCTTTTTTCAGTATTTGTACTGGAGGATAAATATAGTCCTATCTACAGAAATTAAGCTGGAACATCAACTGCTCGGTTTACTCGAAAGAGAAAGTACAAGCAAAAGCATAAGGTAAGTAGCCGTGAATTTCTGTACAATCATACAGTGCAGTTGTAAAATGGTCTGAAGATAAGGTAGAAAAGAGGGGCCTTTTTGCAAATAAAAGAAATCATCGTTGTTGAAGGGAAAGATGATACAACGGCTATTAAGCGAGCTGTGCAAGCAGATACAATAGAAACAAATGGGTCGGCTATTTCAGAGGAAACACTAAAGAGAATTCAGCATGCACAGGATAAAAGAGGTGTTATTGTTTTTACTGACCCAGACTATCCAGGACGTCGAATTCGTGCCATTATCGAGGAGCATGTAAAAGGTGTAAAACACGCTTTTTTACCAAAAGCTAAAACAATTGCGAAAAACGGTAAAGGACTAGGCATAGAGCATGCAGCAGATGAAGATATACGCGAGGCGCTACGGCATGTCTATACCCCTAATGATGTTGAGCCAACCAATGATGACATTACGCTCGAAGATTTAATGACGGCACGTTTAATTGGCCACCCACAGGCGAAAGCTCGTCGTGATCGTCTTGGAGAAATTTTGAATATTGGTACAACAAACGGTAAACAACTCCATAAAAGATTAAAAATGTTTCAAATCACAGAAAAGCAATTTGGTGCGGCAATCGCACAGGTAGATCAGGAGGAAAATAATGCATAAGGATATTGCAACACCAATTAGAACACAAGAAATCTTAAAAAAATATGGGTTTTCATTCAAAAAAAGCTTAGGTCAAAATTTTTTAGTAGATCCGAACATTTTACGAAATATTGTTAGTCACGCAAATTTAACTGAAAATAGTGGTGCAATCGAAGTTGGTCCAGGTATTGGAGCACTAACAGAGCATTTAGCAAGAAGTGCAAAAAAGGTTGTATCTTTTGAAATTGATCAGCGACTATTACCTGTATTAGAAGACACACTTAGTCCATATAATAATGTTACAATTGTACATTCAGACATTTTAAAAGCGGATGTTGCTAAAGTAATTCAGGAAGAGATGCCGGGTATTGAGGATATTATGGTTGTAGCAAATTTACCTTATTATGTGACGACTCCGATTTTAATGAAATTACTTAATGATCGTTTGCCAATTCGCGGATTTGTTGTCATGATGCAAAAAGAGGTAGCAGACCGTATTACGGCTAAACCTGGAACGAAAGAGTACGGCTCTTTATCAATTGCGATTCAATATTATGTGAAGGCTGATATTGCCATGACAGTGCCGAAAACTGTTTTTATGCCCCAGCCAAATGTTGATTCTGCAGTGATTCGTCTTATTAAACATGATGAACCTCCAGTAAAAGTAATTGATGAGGACTTTTTATTTGTTGTTACTCGTGCGTCGTTTGTACAAAGACGAAAAACAATCTTCAATAATTTACAATCGGGTTTACCAAATGGTAAGGCAAACAAAGAAAAAATAATGGATGCTTTACAAGCGGTAAATATTGAACCAACACGTCGAGGAGAGACATTAACTATTCAAGAGTTTGGAAAATTAGCCGATGTACTATATCCTACGTTCGCAAAGTAAAAAATTTTTGTTAACTTTTTTGAGTATACGTAAAAAAACATGAGGTTTTTATGAAAAATAAGTTGACAATATTTATAATCTGCTGATAAAATATTATATTTTGTTGACATTTTTGGGCGTATCGCTTATACTAATAAATAGTGAGGTGTAAGCGAAAATGCCAAAAACTTTAGCGGACATTAAAAAGTCGTTGGATTGTCATTTGGGTAAACGTTTGCAGTTAAGAGCAAACGGAGGTCGCAAGAAAACGGTCGAGTGTGCAGGGGTATTGCGTGAGACGTATCGCGCTATCTTTGTGGTTGAGCTTGATCAAGAAGACAATACGTGCAAGCGCGTATCGTATAGTTACACAGATATTTTAACTGAAGCAGTAGAGATTACATTTTTAGACGAAGCAAAAGCTGCTATCGCAAAATAGTTTCTAGTACTTATTTCTATATTTTGAAACACTCATGTATGTTAAAAACTACATGAGTGTTTTACGTTTTCTGGGACATACTAAATTCGTCAGTTGTAAAAGGAGGAGTTTATTATGCCTAGAAAGGGTATCATGTCACCTCGTTTAAAAGAAGAGATCGCTAAAGAGCTTGGATTTTATGATGTTGTGCAACGAGAAGGTTGGGGCGGCATTAAAGCTCGAGACGCCGGTAATATGGTCAAACGTGCCATCGAAATGGCTGAAAGAGCTAATGAGCAAGAAAATAATAAGTAGCCTGAACTAGACTGCTTATTAGAAGTCTCTCATCTCTATAGTGGTGAGAGGAGTCACTTTTCAGCGGGAGTCCAGGCATCTTTGAAAGTGCCTGAGGTCCAACGCCGTGTTTGCCTAATGCCTTCGGCGGACGCAATTATGCCGAGGCTTAATTGATCTTCAGCAGGGATGAAAGCTTCCTGTAGACACAACAACACAACTGACGAGAGAGAACCGTTACACCATTTAGGGGTATACGGTTCTTTTTTTCCATTTTCGCTTTCCCATTATGGTAAAATAAAATGAATTAAAAGATGAACAACAGATTTATCTTCATTCAGAAAATCTTTAATATAGCTAAAATGAACGCCGGCTGCTGATATTTTGTAACAGAAGAATCCTACATTTAAGATAGTGGGAGGTTCAAGTATCGACTGAATGATCTGGCGGTAATTGTTAAGTGGAGCTATAAGGAGGAAGAAAGATGCTTTATGTAAAGGCGCCTGCAAAAATAAATTTAACATTAGATGTGCTTTATAAAAGACCAGATAATTATCATGAAGTAGAGATGGTCATGACGACTGTGGATTTAGCTGATCGTATTTGTTTAGAATCTCGGGAAGATGGTGTAATAGAAATAATTTCGACTGATAATTTCGTACCGAACGATCATCGGAATTTTGCTTATCAGGCAGCGCGTCTAGTTAAAGATACATACGGCATTGGACAAGGTGTATCCATTACTATAGAAAAGGAAATACCAATCGCGGCGGGATTAGCGGGTGGCAGTAGTGACGCGGCTGCTACACTGAAGGGTTTAAATGAGCTGTGGAATTTAGGGTTATCTATAGATGAGTTAGCTGAATTAGGTGCGAAAATTGGTTCAGATGTTTCGTTTTGTGTCTATGGTGGCACAGCATTAGCAACGGGGCGTGGAGAAAAAATTCAGGAATTGCCTGCACCACCAAACTGCTGGGTAGTTTTAGCTAAACCTAAAATAGGTGTCTCTACTGCAGAAGTATATGGAGGCCTAAAGGTTGAAGGGTTAGAACATCCAAATACGAAGCAAATGATTCGTGCTATTGAAACGGAAGATTATGAGCTACTATGTGCATCATTAGGAAATGTTTTGGAAACTGTAACATTTAATCTGCATCCAGAGGTAGTAATGTTAAAGGAACAGATGAAGCGCTTTGGAGCAGATGCAACATTAATGAGTGGAAGCGGTCCGACGGTGTTCGGTTTAGTGGATAGTGAAGCTCGAGTAAGTCGCATTTATAATGGTTTACGTGGTTTTTGCGAAGAAGTATATGCGGTTCGGATTTTAGGCGAGCGAAATACGCTTGCTTAAAACCGCAAATTTGTGTTAATTTTACCTATAAATATTCGTGTTTAGGAGAGGGTCGCATGAAATGGAAGCGTAGTGAACGACTAGTTGATATGACGTACTATTTACTAGAACATCCACATCAGCTGATCCCGCTAACTTATTTTTCTGAACTATATCAATCTGCAAAGTCCTCCATTAGTGAAGATTTGACGATTGTAAAAGAAACTTTCGAAGAAAAAGGAATCGGGTTATTGATGACAGTACCGGGCGCTGCAGGAGGAGTAAAGTATATTCCTAAAATGTCCGAAGCCGAGGTCCGTTTAGTTATTCATGATTTAAAAGCGGAGCTTGAGCATTCAGATCGTTTATTACCAGGCGGTTATTTATTTATGACGGATTTACTCGGCAATCCAGATTTAATTAATCGAGTTGGTAAGGTATTTGCATCCGCATTTGCTGATCAACAAATTGATGTCATAATGACTGTCGCTACAAAGGGTATTTCTATTGCCCATGCGATAGCAAGACATTTAAATGTACCGGTTGTTGTTGTCAGAAGAGATAGTAAGGTAACTGAAGGATCTACAGTTAGCATCAACTATGTATCTGGTTCTTCCAGACGAATCCAGACAATGGTATTATCAAAAAGAAGCATGAAGAGTGGGCAACGAGTGCTTATTACTGACGACTTTATGAAGGTCGGCGGTACAATGAACGGCATGAAAAATCTATTAGAGGAGTTTGACTGTCAACTAGCTGGTATTGCAGTGCTTGTAGAGGCTGAGCATGCAGACGAAACTTTAGTAGATGATTATTATTCACTAGTGAAGCTTCATGAGGTCAATGAAAAAGACCGTACAATTGCATTAAGTGAAGGTAACTATTTTTCTAAAAGGGGAAATGACAAATGAAAGTAGTAGCAACAACAAATGCACCAGCAGCAATTGGACCATATTCACAGGGAATTATTGTAAATGGCATGTTTTATAGCTCAGGTCAGATTCCACTAACAGCAACAGGCGAATTAGTGGAAGGTGATATCACTGTTCAAACAAATCAAGTATTTGCTAATTTGAAAGCCGTTTTAGAAGCTGCTGGAGCATCTTTAGACAGCGTTGTTAAAACGACCGTTTTTATGAAGGATATGAACGACTTTGTTGCGATGAATGAAGTATATGCTAGCCACTTCGGGGATCATAAACCAGCACGTTCAGCAGTGGAAGTTGCGCGTCTTCCAAAAGATGTAAGTGTAGAAATTGAAGTTATTGCTATCGTTAAATAAGAAATAAATTAAGCTCACTGAAAGAGAAATGATTAACTCTTTTAGTGGGCCTTTTTTATTCTTCGTTCTAAAATGTTTTTGTAGACGAAAGCGAAGCGATAGCAACAAATGCTTTCTGGCGAAAGTGGAGCGTCGGGGTGACTGACAAACAATTGTCAAAAATTACGTAAATTAGAGGAAATTACACTAATAAGTATTCAAATTTTTTAGAAAATTTGATAGACTATAAAAAGGAAAATATTCGGTAATAAAGAATATTATAGTTATATTTAGGCATCTAAGAAGAGAGGTGGTGAGAAAATGGAAGTTACTGATGTAAGGTTACGTCGTGTACAGACTGATGGTCGCATGCGTGCGATTGCTTCCATTACACTCGACAATGAGTTCGTAGTGCATGATATTCGTGTGATTGATGGCAATACAGGTTTATTCGTTGCTATGCCAAGTAAACGGACGCCAGACGGTGAATTTAGAGATATTGCGCATCCTATTAATTCTACTACTCGTAATAAAATTCAAGAGATTATTTTAAACGAGTACCATAATTCAAGCGAGGAAGACGCGACAGAAAAGACAGAAGAATTAGAAGGAATTGGCGTATAGTAAAAGGGGATAAGTGTAAATTTAACTACGGCAATTTATACTTATGATGAAAGTGAGTAAAAAGAACTCTTCATATTTGGAGAGTTCTTTTTATTTTGAGAATTAGAGAAAACGAGCAGTTTTTAGGACATACATATTAACATTCGAGCATAAGGTGCATTTGATTTGGAAATTCATCTTTTTGTCAAGTCAACATGCCTTGAAAATAGATGGATTTTGCTATATAGTCATAAGAGAAAATGAGCGTATTGGAGGACTTACAGATGAGCAACATTTTTGCTGTCATTTTGGCTGCAGGTCAAGGTACACGTATGAAGTCCAAATTATATAAAGTGCTACATCCAGTATGTGGGAAACCAATGGTGCAACATGTGGTGGATCACATTCAAACGTTAGATGTGAAGCGCATTGTAACGGTTGTAGGACACGGTGCAGAAATGGTGAAACAACAGCTTGGCGATAAAAGCGAGTATGTTTTACAAGCTGAACAGTTAGGGACAGCTCATGCTGTACAACAGGCTGAGGCAATTTTAAGTAGCGAAGAAGGGACAACATTAGTTGTTTGTGGTGATACACCACTTATCCGCCCTGAAACGATGCAAGCTTTGTTTGAGCATCATCAAGCAAAGAAAGCCAAGGCAACAATTTTAACAGCTATTGCTGAAAATCCAACAGGCTACGGTCGCATTTTACGTGGCGACAATGGACAAGTGGAGCAAATTGTTGAACAAAAGGACGCTTCAGCTGAGCAACAACTAGTGAAAGAGATTAATACGGGCACATATTGCTTCGATAATAAGGCCTTATTTGAGACATTAAAACTTGTGAAAAACGACAATGCACAGGGTGAATATTATTTACCTGATGTCATTGAAATTTTACAAAAACAAGGCGAAGTCGTTGAAGCATATGTAACGGGAGATTTCGAAGAAACACTTGGTGTTAATGATCGTGTTGCTCTGTCTCAAGCAGAGGCGCTAATGCGTACAAGAATTAATGAAAAGCATATGCGTAATGGTGTCACAATTATTAATCCAGAAGCAACATATATTAGCGCTGAGGCAATGATTGGTCGTGATACTGTCATCCAACCAGGTTCTATGATTGAAGGTACAACTGTTATTGGTGAAGATTGTATAATCGGGCCAAACACACAAATCATTGATAGCCGTATCGGTGACCGAACAACTGTACATTCTTCTGTTGTACGTGAAAGCGCTGTAGCAGAAGACACAGCTATAGGACCGTTTGCAAATATTCGACCACTTTCTGATATAGGTAGCCATGTGAAAATTGGTAACTTTGTAGAAGTGAAGAAAAGTAAACTAGGTAATGACACGAAAGTATCCCACTTAAGCTATATTGGCGATGCTGAAATAGGAAGCAATGTCAATGTTGGCTGTGGTTCCATTACAGTAAACTATGATGGAAAAAACAAGTTCCAAACAATTATTGAAGATGATGTATTTGTAGGATGTAATACTAACTTAGTAGCGCCAGTGAAAGTTGGAAAAGGTTCATTTATTGCAGCAGGATCTACAATTACAAAAGAAGTTCCTGAGGATGCACTTGCAATTGCTCGTGCAAGACAAGAAAACAAACCGAATTATGTAAGCAAATTAAATTCAAAATAATTATCAACTAAACAGGAGGCCATCATGCCGTATCATTATGCAAACTCACAATTAAAAATATTTTCACTTAACTCTAACAATCCACTTGCTCAAGAAATTGCGCAGGAAATGGGTGTTGAATTAGGTAAATCTTCTGTTAAACACTTCAGCGATGGAGAAGTTCAAATTAGCATTGAAGAAAGTATTCGTGGTTGTGATGTGTTTATCGTGCAGTCTACTTCTGCACCTGTAAACGAACATTTAATGGAGCTTTTAATTATGGTAGATGCTGTAAAACGCGCATCTGCTCGTACAGTAAACGTTGTAATGCCTTACTATGGATATGCTCGTCAGGACCGTAAAGCAAAAGCACGCGAGCCAATTACAGCTAAATTAGTAGCAAACTTACTTGAAACAGCTGGTGCAACACGTGTTATCGTTTTAGATTTACACGCACCGCAAATCCAAGGTTTCTTCGATATTTTAATCGACCACTTGATGGCAGTACCTTTACTATCTGATCACTTCAAATCAAAAGGTATTCCAGAAGATGAAATCGTTGTTGTTTCACCAGACCATGGTGGTGTAACGCGTGCTCGTAAAATGGCAGAACGTTTAAAAGCACCTATTGCAATTATTGACAAACGCCGTCCAAAACCAAACGTTGCAGAAGTAATGAACATTGTTGGTAATGTTGATGGTAAAGTGGCAATCTTGATTGATGATATTATTGACACTGCTGGTACAATTACAATCGGCGCAGACGCATTACGTGCTGCTGGCGCGAAAGAAGTTTATGCTTGTTGCTCTCACCCAGTACTATCAGGTCCAGCAATCGAGCGTATTGAAAACTCTTCGATTAAAGAATTAGTTGTAACAAATACAATCCAGCTTCCAGAAGAGAAAAAATCTCCAAAAATTACAGAGCTTTCAGTAGCTAAATTAATGGCAGATGCAATCTCTCGTGTCTATGAAAACAAATCTGTAAGTACTCTATTTGATTAATATATAAATAAACAAGAGCCGATATGTGGCTTATTAAGGACAAATCTACGTTTGCAAGTAGATTTGTCCTTTTTTCTAGGTTTACTTTGTTTGAATTTTCTTATAAAAGGGTATATGGTAGTTGTGACTTAATAATATTTACACTACTTTATGAAAAATAGTTTACTTCGCCTAAGGTTGGGATATATTTTGTTAAAGCGTAAGTTATGTGAATAAGTTGATCTTCGTTACGGCAGGGCGACTCCTTGGGGATTAGATGATAGAGGAACAAAGGCTAAAACCATCACATCCTGTGATAATGCCTTCGTGACCAACATCGTGCTGCTGCGGCTACGTTAGCACTACGCTTTCGCGCAAAAAACATCTGTTGCCCCAAGCGGCATCGGACGCCCTCGGGAAAGCGCCTGGCTGGAACGGAAATCAACCCCACGTTATGGTGATGAGCTAAAATGGTAGTCAATATTATTATAGCCTTAATAAATGTCATTGAAAGTAGAGACATTTATAATAAGGCGTAAATAATTTTTCTTGGAAGGGGAAGTATAGATATGAGTACAGTATTAAGTGTTAAAAAGCGCGAAGCTGGGCACCGTTCGACATTAACCCAACTTAGAAAAGGGGGAGCCATTCCTGGAGTTATTTACGGCTATAAATTAGATTCTACCCCAATTTCTATTTCAGCGAAGGAATTCAGAAAATCCATTCAAAAAAATGGACAAAACGGTGTGTTTTCGATGGATTTAGATGGAGAAAAAGTGAATGTTGTTGTATCAGAAATCCAACAATGCTCCATGAAAGATGAAGTAAATCATATTGACTTTTTAGCAATTAATATGTCCGAGGCGATAGAAGCTGAAGTGCCTATTAAACTTGTAGGGGAGTCAGTTGGTGTTAGTGTGGGTGGCATATTAATGCAGCCTAACTTAGATGTAAAGATTAATGTAAAACCAGCAGATATACCAGAAGCTATTGAAGTGGATATTACTGAACTTAAAATTGGCGAAACAATTACAGTAGCAGATATTCGAGACACGATTGATTTTGATATTATTAGTGAAGATGGTCATACATTGGTATCAATTATGGCTCCAGCAGTCGTTGAAGAATCGACAGTGGATAGTGAGCAGGTACAAGAGTAAAAATATTTGTTAAGGAAAGGCTACTGAGGAAGCTAAGCTTCTTCAGTAGCTTTTTTATTTTATTTAGCAAGGGCATTGGTTTCCTTTTTAAGTCATAACGATTTCGCGATATATATATATGGTTGAAGTGAAGATTTTAAATAATATCAAGACGTTATTGAACTTTTACTTTCAAAAATTGTCCAAACTGCTTTCTGAGTGCATGATATGGTAAAATAATGACTATTAGATTTGAAAGAAGAGGGGTACTTATGAAAATTATCGTTGGTTTAGGAAATCCAGGTAAACCTTATGAGCATACAAGACATAATATTGGCTTCGATATTATAGATGCATTAGCTGAAAAATGGGGTGCACCTTTAACTAATTCAAAGTTTAATGGTATGTATGCAACGGTACATCGTCCTGAAGGAAAGGTTCTACTTGTTAAACCTTTAACATATATGAATTTATCGGGGGAATGTGTTGGTCCCCTAATGAACTATTTTGATATTGAAGTGGAAGATTTAATTGTTATTTATGACGACTTAGATTTAGAGACAGGTAAATTACGCCTGCGTCAAAAAGGTAGTGCAGGTGGACATAATGGTATTAAATCATTAATTCAGCATTTAGGTACACAAGAATTTAATCGCATACGAGTTGGGATTAATCGCCCACCAGCAGGCATGAAGGTAGCAGATTACGTGTTATCAAAATTTTCAAAAGAAGATCAAGCCGTCGTCGGCGAAGCTATAGAAAAGTGTGTAAATGCTGTGGAAGCATCTCTTTCAAATCCATTTCTTGATGTGATGAATCGCTTTAACGGATAACAATCATGGATATTACAGTTGTTTAGGATGACGATTTAATTGATTTCAGCAAATTTTTTTAGTAACGAAAGGAAAGCGTCAGCTACAGGCCTAAGCACAGAGCCGTCTCCCGGCGCAATTATGCCGAGGTATAATTGATGTTGTTTTTTTCTGCGACAACAGCTAACTAAATATATAGTATTAACCACAGTGCAAAACTATTCTCTATTTCTAAAATGACCTCTAAGACAAAATTGGAAGTGCATAATCTTTTTTCGAAATGTCTATACTTTAAGTAGTAAGTTGCTTAAAGGAGGATGATTTGGAGATGTCAGTTCGATATCGATGTCGGCATTGTGAAGTAGAAATAGGGACGCTACCATTTGATGCAGATGATACAATTCGAAAACTACATATTTTCGAATTGGGTGAAGCGGATGATTATGTTGAGAAAGATCAACATGGAAAAACGACGGTGCACTGCATTTGTGAGCAATGTGAGGATTCGCTGAAACAATATCCAGATTATCACGCACTCAATAAATGGATTCAATAATTGGAAGGACGCTTTGGCGCACATTACGTGCGTCCAAAGCTTTTTCCGTTTAACTTCGCTCAGGTTTAGGTTTAAAGCCAATTCCAGACGAAATTATGCCAAGGTATAATGGATAAAATAAACAATAAAAATACGTAATATAGTACTAGATTACTAGTAATGGTGACGAGAATTATGCGTTGAAAGGAGCTTTTGACATTGGAAGTTTTACGACAGCTTGTGATGCAGGACAAACATATCACATCATTTTTACAGGAGATTCAGAGCGACCATTCTGCAACACAGCTTATTACAGGATTAACTGGAAGCGCACGCCCAGTAATGGTCGATGCTTTATTTGAATATGTAAAAAAACCAATTTATATTATATCTCCTAATCTATTGCAGGCTCAGAAAATGGCCGACGAGCTGGCGGGACTTTTAGGTGAGGAGCATGTTCATTATTATCCTGCCGATGAGTTTATTGCTGCTGATTTATCTGTTGCTTCCCCAGAGCTACGTGCTGAGCGTATCGCAACACTTGATCGTCTTGCTAGAGGTGAAAAAGCTGTTTATGTAATACCGGTTGCGGGCTTACGTAAAATAATGCAGCCTAAAGAGCATTGGCTACAGTATTTTTTACAAATAGCAGTAGGTGAGGATATTCAGGTTGATGAATGGCTCCAAACATTAGTAGAGATGGGGTACGTGCGTAATTCGATGGTGACGACACCTGGAGAATTTGCGTTACGTGGTGGCATATTAGATATTTATCCTCCGTATTTAGAGTCACCGATTCGTATAGAATTATTTGATACGGAAGTGGACTCGATTCGAACATTTTCTGCGGACGATCAACGTTCTATCGATAAATTACAGAAGATTCGTATCCTCCCTGCTTCAGAAGTTATTTTGACAAAGGAAGAAAGAACGGCATTGGCAGGTCGTTTAGAAGCTGCATTAGCGACAAGCTTAAAGAAAGTCAAGAAGCAGGAGACGAAGGAGTTACTGTATCAACATATTCAATATGATATTGAATTGTTACAGCAAGGGAATTTACCGGACTATGTAAATAAATATGGTTCGTTATTGTATGAGAAAACAGCCTATTTAGGAGATTATTTTGTACACGACGGCATTGTGCTATTTGATGAGCTCGGGCGCATTCAGGAGGTTATGGATGCATGGGAGCGTGAAGAAGATGAATGGTTTTTATCTCTAATTGAAGAAGGGAAAATGGTGCATGATGTAAAGCCCGCATTCTCTTTAAAAGAGATTCTAGCAATGTTATCTCAGCAAAAACTATATTTCTCATTATTTTCGCGAACTTTTGCAGGTGTATCCTTCAATAAGACGACGAACTTTTCTTGCAAACCAATGCAACAATTTCATGGCCAAATGTCATTGTTACAAAGCGAGGTTGAACGCTGGCTACTCGGTAAATTTACTGTACTAATTGTGGCGAGAGATAAAGACCGTGTTAAACGTGTACAGCAAATGCTTGAGGAATATGATATTCATACGACAATTGGTCAACCGACAGAAGCGGGTATTTATATTGTGGATGGCTCGCTATCTAGTGGCTTTGAATTACCGTTACAGCGCTTAGTGGTAGTTACAGAGGATGAGCTGTTTAAACAGCAGGCGAAGAAAAAAGCACGTCCTCAAAAAATGACGAACGCAGAACGTATTAAAAGCTATACAGAAATTAAACCTGGCGACTATGTTGTACATGTACATCACGGTATTGGGAAATATATTGGCTTAGAAACACTGGAGGTAAATGGTACACATAAAGATTACCTACACATTCGATATCGCGCAGATGATAAGTTGTATGTTCCAGTAGAGCAAATAGATTTAATCCAAAAATATGTAGCATCTGAAGACCGTGAACCGAAGCTACATAAATTAGGTGGAGCAGAGTGGAAAAAAGCTAAAGCTAAAGTATCCTCTGCCGTGCAAGATATTGCTGATGATTTAATCAAGCTGTATGCGAAACGTGAAGCAGAGAAGGGTCATGCATTTGCGATTGATAATGACGATCAGCGCAATTTTGAGGCCTCATTCGCTTATGAAGAAACAGAGGATCAGTTACGTTCAATTATCGAAGTGAAACGTGATATGGAACGTGAACGTCCTATGGATCGCCTCGTATGTGGAGACGTGGGATATGGTAAAACTGAGGTAGCGATTCGTGCTGCATTCAAAGCAATTCAGGATGGCAAGCAGGTAGCTTTCCTTGTGCCGACTACGATTTTAGCGCAACAACATTACGAAACGATTCGTGAGAGATTCCAAGACTTTGCTATTAATGTAGGTCTCCTGTCTCGTTTCCGCACAAAAAAAGAGCAAACAGCGACATTAAAGGGCTTAAAAGAAGGGCAAGTTGATATTGTTATTGGAACGCATCGAATTTTATCTAAAGACTTGTTATTCCAAGACCTTGGATTGCTTATTGTTGATGAGGAGCAACGTTTCGGTGTAACGCATAAGGAAAAAATTAAACAACTTAAGACGAATGTTGATGTATTAACGCTAACGGCAACTCCGATTCCAAGAACACTTCATATGTCGATGGTAGGAGTTCGTGATTTATCGGTAATTGAAACGCCACCAGCAAACCGTTTCCCTGTACAAACCTATGTAATGGAGCATAGCGGTGCATTAGTGCGGGAAGCTATTGAGAGAGAAATGGCACGTGGCGGGCAAGTATTCTACTTATATAATCGTGTAGAGGATATGGCTCGTAAAGTTGATGAAATTCAAACGCTTGTCCCCGAAGCGCGTATCGGGCATGCACATGGGAAAATGACGGAGTCAGAATTAGAATCTGTCATATTAGCCTTTTTAGAAGGTGCCTATGATGTGCTTGTAACAACAACGATTATTGAGACAGGAGTAGATATACCGAACGTTAATACATTGATTGTTCACGATGCTGATCGAATGGGCTTAGCGCAGCTTTATCAATTGCGTGGGCGTGTTGGGCGTTCTAATAGGGTAGCATATGCGTACTTTATGTATCAGCGTGATAAAGTTCTTACAGATGTAGCTGAGCAACGATTACAGGCGATTAAAGAATTTACAGAGTTAGGTTCAGGATTTAAGATTGCTATGCGTGACTTATCTATTCGCGGTGCTGGGAATCTGCTAGGAGCGCAGCAACATGGCTTTATTGATTCTGTCGGTTTTGACTTGTATTCACAAATGCTACAAGAGGCGATTACTGAGCGCCAAACAGGTGTGAAAAAAGAAGAAAAGCCTGACATCGAAATTTTATTGAGTATTGATGCGTATATTCCAGATGTATACATTCCTGATGGCTATCAAAAAATTCAAATGTATAAACGTATTAAAGCGATGGATCAAGTGGAGGAGTATGGCGAAATCACGGAGGAATTAGAGGATCGCTTCGGAGATCTTCCGATTGAAACTGAGCGCTTACTGCGAATAGCACGTATGAAGGTATGGGGCCTAGGTGCAGGCGTATTGTCGGTGAAGGAAAAGCAAAAAATTATCACAATATTGTTGTCTGAAGAGGGAACAGTACAAGTTGATGGCAGTAAAGTTGTTGAAGAATCCATGAAATTCGAACGAGCTGTCGGTTTTGGTATGGATGGTATGCAACTGAAATTAACGATTGATGAACGGAAATGTGGGAAATATCAACCCTTTGAAATTTTAGAAGACATGATGCATATTATTGCTAACGCAAAAAAACAAAAATAATAAAAAGCTGACCTTATCTAACTAGGATAATGGTCAGCTTTTTATTATAGAAAAACAAAACGATCTAGGAGATCTTAATGAATGTTGACGCTATTGCTGTGCTTACGCATAGAAAACTGTTGTTATAGACGCAACGTTAGCACTACGCTTACGCACAGAAAACCTTTATTGCAGGCGCAACTTAGCGCTTACTCATACACAGGAAACCCTTATTAGTTGCGATGTTAACGCTACATTTACGCACTGAAAATATCCGATGCTGTCGCTTCGCTTTCTCGCAATAAAAAAATTCTGTAAACCTACGTTAGCACTACAATTTTGTACAGAAAATATATGTTGCAGACGCAACGTTAGCACTACACATACGCACAAAAAATAGTTGATGTTGCTCCCTTGCTTTCGTGCAGGTACATTGCAGAAGTTTCGTTTTACCATTATTAACTTTGGATGATATGCCAAAAGGTGCATGCGAATTGAAATTTTGATTGGACTGTAGATGGAGCGACTTCTTAGGTGTCGTTTTTACAAATAAGACTGTGGATCTAGCTGATAGGAGCGAGGAGGTGAAAAGGATTAAATTGCGTGAAAATACCTTTGTAATAAAAAACCTTTTGGCTCATTGACGCAATAATGTAGGTTGGATTATTATTATTTCTTGTTAAAAATTTTTTATAAATTATTTATAAAAATTAGTTTTTGTGGTTAATCTAAGATAAGTTGATTGAAGTTAAAAATTCTATATGCTAAATGTATTTGAAGTACAATAATTTAGGTTTTAAGGCCTTTTTGAAAAATATTGTTGGGTGTGAAATCCTTTTTCTTCAGTTTTTGCATAGATTGCTTCATAAATAACCATACTAGAGTTGAAAAAAATTTTTATTGTAGCGAAAGCGAGGATTATGAATGAAGGCAACAGGAATTGTTCGTCGTATTGATGATTTAGGGCGTGTGGTTATTCCAAAAGAAATTCGTAGGACGCTACGTATTCGCGAGGGTGACCCGTTAGAAATTTATACAGACCGTGAAGGCGAAGTTATTTTAAAGAAATATTCTCCAATTAACGATTTAGGGGAATTTGCAAGGGAATATGTAGAAACATTATATGAAACATTAGGTACTCCAGCGTTTGTAACCGACCGTGATGAAGTAATTGCTGTCGCAGGAATCGGTAAGAAAGAGTATATTAATCGTCGTATTACATCTTTTGCGGAAACTTTTATGGAAGAGCGTTCAACAAAAATAGAAAAAATGGAAACAACTATCGAGATTGTTCCTGGACAATATGAGCAAGTGAAGTCTTATTGTGCAACACCTATTATGGTGAATGGTGATCCAATCGGTTGTATTATCGTTTTATCTAAAGTACATTTTGTTGGTGAAGTTGAAGTGAAAGTTGCAGAAACAGCTGCTAACTTCTTAGCTAAACAAATGAATAGTTGATAAGAATTGAAAGTTATTGCGCTGACCTTTTTAGGCTGAACAATAACTTTTTTTCGTACATAGTTTTATGGTAATCCTACCCGCGCGCGTTAAACTTTTGAGATATGCTATACTATTGGCATTGTTAAAGAAGGAAAGAGGGCAATTTATGTCGGAACGTTTTGGCATGAAAAGCTACATGAAGGGCGCGGCATTACTTACAATTGCTGCCCTTGTTGTGAAGGTTCTAAGTGCAATTTATCGTGTGCCTTTTCAAAACCTTGTTGGTGATGAAGGATTTTATATTTATCAGCAAGCGTATCCAATTATATCCATTTTTGTCGTATGGACATCTAGTGGATTTGCAGTAGCTATTTCTAAGATGCTTGCAGATAATGATTGTATTTTAGACCCGCTAGAGCGAAATCAAAAACGAAGCGGTATTATGCGTATTGTTTTTCGTTATTTAACAGTACTATCGTTGTTGTTTTTTGTTGTTTTATTTAGTGGAGCTGAAATAATTGCAAGGCTTATGGGCGATACGCAGCTTGCTCCTTTAATACGGACAGGTTCATTTATTGCACTTGTCATGCCAGCTCTTGCTATTTTAAAGGGCGGCTTCCAATCAAGAGGTATTATGGAGCCGGTTGCTTATGCACAAGTCGTTGAACAAGCTGTGAGAGTATCCGTCATTATAGCGGGCACATTTATCATTATGAAGACGACAGAATCACTATATAGTGCTGGACAAATGGCTATAATAGGTACAGTTGTTGGTGAAATTGTAGGTTTTATATTACTTGCGTTTATCTTTAAAAAACGTTTCGGTTTATTTAACGATAAGAAAAAGCGGCGACGTATCGAAAGTTTTCCCATTATTAAAGAGGTCACATTGCTAAGTTTAAGTGTAAGCATGAGTGGTCTGTTGTTACTTGGCTATCAGCTAGTTGATTCCTTTACAATTTATTCACTATTAGTAGAGGGTGGAATGGATCAAAAGGTCGCTAAGGTAACAAAAGGCGTTTATGATCGTGGGCAGCCGTTAGTGCAGCTCGGAGTCGTCATTGCTTCTTCTCTTTCACTGGCTATTGTACCGCTTGTCGCACATATGTCCAAAAGACAAGAAGGCCGTAGTGCAATTCCGTTTATACAATTAACGTATAGAGCGTCTGTATTATTTGGGTGGGCAGCATCTTTAGGTTTAATACTCGTTATGCCTTATATTAACGTAATGCTCTTTAAAACAGATGCGCTGTCGGAAGTACTTATGGTATATGTGTTACAAATTGTGCCTTTGTCGATTATTTTGACATTTACAGCTATTCTGCAAGGTTATGGTAAATTAAAAAAGCCAGCCTTATTTTTAATTGTAGGTTTTATATTAAAAGTAATATTGAATGTGCTGACAATTAGTTTATTTGGTGTATTAGGTGCTGCTATTGCTAATAATGTGGGTCTACTGTTTACTGCCCTCATGCTCGTCTTTTATTTGAAGAAAATAATTGCAATTCAATTAGCACCAGCTAGTTTTTATAAAAAAGTTGGAATTGCATCACTAAGCATGGCAGTTGTAGTGCTAGTTTGGCTACAGTTTATACCATCGTTATTAAGCCAATTTTTATCACCTCGATTTGTTGCAGTGGTAGCAGGTTTTACAGCTGTTAGTCTAGGGGCATTTGTAATGGTCACAATAATTGCTAAGTTACGTGTGCTAGGCGAAAAAGAGTGGTACTTACTACCGTTTGGGCGCAAGATGGCAGTTTATCAATTATGGTTAAATCGGAAGAAGTAGGTGGATTTATTGAATACTTTAACAGTTATTGGTCTAGGTGCGGGTGATTTTAATCAGCTGCAAATGGGTGTCTATAAAAAATTAAAAGCGGCTAGAAAATTATATGTTCGTACAGTGGATCATCCGGTATTAGAAGAATTATCAGCTGAGGGCTTACAATTTGAAAGCTTTGACACGATCTATGAAAAACATAGCTCGTTCCAGCCTGTGTATGAAGAAATTGCAGAAACGCTTGTGGCTGCTGCGGCGATTAAAGATGTAATGTACGCTGTACCAGGACATCCACTTGTTGCGGAGCAGACTGTACAATTGTTGATTGCTGCTGCGGATGCGGGAAAAGTAAAATTAGTCATTGAAGGTGGACAAAGCTTCTTAGATCCAATATTCGGCGCGTTAAAGATCGACCCGATTGAGGGTTTCCAGCTGCTGGATGGCACTAGCTTTTCTATGCATGACATTAACATGCGTCAGCATATTTTAATTGCTCAAGTGTATGATACATTCAGTGCGTCAGAAGTAAAGCTTACGTTAATGGAGAAATACGATGACGAATACCCTGTTACAGTAGTTACTGCAGCAGGCTCGACACAGGAAAAATTAGTGACGGTACCACTTTATGAGCTTGACCAAAGTGTTGAGGTGAATAATTTAACAACGGTATATGTGCCACCTGTGAAATCGCAAGAGGAGGCTTTACGAGATTGGGCAACCTTCCGTCAAATTATTGCTGTTTTACGTGGTCCGAATGGCTGTCCGTGGGATCAAAAGCAAACGCATGAATCACTGAAAAAATATTTACTAGAAGAAGCGCACGAATATTTGGCGGCGGTAGATGCAGAGGATGACTTTGCGATGATCGAGGAGCTTGGAGATGTACTATTACAAGTATTCCTTCATGCACAGATCGGAGAAGATCAAGGTTACTTTACATTGGAAGATGTATTAGCTTCAATAAGTGAAAAAATGATTCGTCGACACCCGCACGTATTTGGAGATGTATCGGTAGAAGATGCAGAGGGTGTTGTAGCGAATTGGGAAGTTATAAAAGCAGAAGAAAAGGGTATAAGTGATAAGCCGCTATTGGAAGAGGAATACCGGGCGTCCTCTGCTCTACAAACTGCCTATAATTATCAAAAAAGAGCTGCGAAGGTTGGGTTTGATTGGCCCGATGTAGATGGAGCATGGGACAAGTTTGCGGAGGAATGGCAGGAATTTCGTAATGAGGTGACGAAAGGTACAAGTGCGTCACGTCTAGATGAATTTGGAGATGTCTTGTTCACGCTTGTGAATTTAGCGCGTTTCTACAAGTTAAATCCAGAAGAGGCTATGTTACATGCCAATGAGAAGTTTGCGAGACGCTTTGGTTATGTGGAGGCAAAGGTAGAGGAAAGTGGAAAGCCATTTTCTGATTATACATTAGAACAATTAGATGCTTTTTGGAATGAAGCGAAGCAACTGGAAAAGGAGTAAAAGTATGCGATTAGATAAATTTTTAAAAGTATCACGTTTAATTAAACGTCGTACATTAGCAAAAGAAGTAGCAGTTCAAGGCCGTATTACGATCAATGATAAGATCGCGAAGGCTAGTAGTGCTGTTAAAGCTGGAGACGAGCTAGCCATTCGTTTTGGACAAAAGATTGTGACAGCGCGTGTAGAAGAATTACGTGATACTGTGAAAAAAGAAGATGCCGCAAAAATGTTTACGATTTTGAAGGAAGAGCGTCTTGAAAAAATTGAGCCTGAATTTATTGATGACGAAGATTAAATCAATTATCCCTCTGATAAAAGTGTAGCAACTTTAATAAAGTTGTCATGCTTTTAAGGTTGTCCGCATAAAGTGAACAGAAGCTAGGACGACTAAAGGAGGAAGAAAATGACGCTACATCAAGAAAGTAACCGTTACACAATTCCATCTGGAGAGCATATTTTAACGATTCGTAATCGTAAAAGAATGGACATGACTTCTGTAAAATCAATTGAACGCTTTGATCAGGAAGAGTTTTTCATTAAGACGTCCCAAGGGCATTTGTTAATCCGTGGAGAAGAACTGCATATCGTTCATTTAGATGTTGACAAAGGGTTATTGACACTTGAAGGAACTGTAAAAACCTTACAGTATGACGAGGAGGAAAGTGGCTTCTCGAAAGGTTTCCTTCATAAGTTATTTGGATGATTGTTAGTGAACAATTTGTTCAACTATTAGTCATGGTTTTGAGCGGTATAGCAGTTGGATTCATTATTGATAGTGTAAGGCTTATTGTTTTTTCAACTCCAAAAAGGTCAAGCCTTCGAAGATGGATGATGGTATTTGAACTACTTACCTGGATTCTGCTTGGGGGCATGACATACTATTTATTATTTTGGCTAAAAGATGGCGCTTGGCGGGCTTATGACCCGCTAGCGCAAATAGCCGGAATTTTTTTGTATCAAACATTTTTTCAGACTTTTTTACGTTTCATCGCAAGGGTTTTGGTGAATATAACATGGAGACCTTTGTGGTTCATCATACGATTAATATTTGCTACCATTCGACAAATTTTTAATTTATTAATAAATATTGGAGCATTAGTTTTAAGACCTTTTGTCAAAATTTATTCGTATTTGTCCAACACTTTTTTTAAAAAATTTCGATTTATCAAGTATAATAAAAGACAACAATAACTTTCGGAGGTGCGGGCATGACTAAGCGTCGTTCATCAAATGATCGCCAACAAAACTATACTAAGCTTGATAATGACTATGTCCGTAACACGGATAAAGCTATAAATCGTAAAATTGAAGGGCGGAAACGGAAAATGCGCCGCATTGCCTTTTTTGCGATTGTACCAGTCGTTATTATTGCCGTTCTCGGAAATATACTTTTGAATCAAAATGAAACGCTAGCTGCAAAAGAGCAGGAAAAGGTTGAAGCGAAGGAGCATCTTTCTGATTTGAAAGAAGAGCGAGAATCGTTAAATCTTAGAATTAAACAGTTAGAGGATCCTGAGTATATCGCAAAGTTACTACGCAAAGAGTATTTCCTATCCAAAGAAGGTGAAATAAATTTTATTTTACCGGATGAAAAAGGAGAAAAAGAAAAAAAGGGCGATATACCAGATAAAAAAGACGCCGTATCAGAAAAGAAAGGTAAAAAAGACGACTGAAAAGCTATGTATTGTTGACACTCTTTTTTTGTTATATATAATGAAGAGAGAAACTTATTGTAGTAAAAAGTTTGATAAATTGATTACATGACTCAAAAGAGTCGCTTAATTTTTAAGGAGGAGCATTTTTTTTATGTCAATTGAAGTAGGCAGCAAGGTACAAGGTAAAGTAACAGGAATCACAAATTTTGGAGCATTCGTTGAGCTGCCAGATGGCAAAACAGGCTTAGTACACATCAGTGAAGTTGCTGACAATTATGTAAAAGATATCAATGAGCATCTAAAAGTTGGAGATGAAGTTGAAGTAAAAGTGATGAATGTTGAAGCGGACGGAAAGATCGGTCTTTCAATCCGTAAAGCAAAGCCTCAAGCAGAGAGACCAGAACGTCCGGAGCGTCCAGAGCGTCCAGCACGTCCACGTCGCGATAATCGTTCTAATGATCGTAACGAGCGCCATCAACCAAAAGAGAATTTTGAACAAAAAATGGCCCGTTTCTTAAAAGATAGTGATGAACGTCTAGCAACACTAAAACGTGCTACAGAGTCAAAACGCGGTGGTCGCGGAGCTAGAAGAGGGTAGTTTGCTGACTGTTTTAATCGTAGAAAAAGTGTGTAAATAGAGTTGGGATTAGCTTATATTAAGCTAATCCCTTTTTTTAATAATTTCTGTATACATTTCGTCTATCCATAAGTCATGAGTACTTTTTAAAATCTTTCAGTAAGTGTTTTCGTAGCGAAAGAAAAGAAATTTGTTGGCTAAAGCCTCCGACGTATGTAAAGATAAACGATTCTTACAACGTGGATGTCGGTCTCTTTTTCTTTTTAGGAGTAGGTACGGGAGCTTGTTCGGTAGGTGTCTCTGAAGACTTTTCGGTTGGATGAACAACCATTTTAACAAGTAAAAATACTCCGTATACACTAACGGCTAGTCCAGTAAGAAGTAAAAGTATTTGTACAGCGAATGGTAAATTAATAAGAATGGATACGAGAATGATCATAGAGCCGCTTCCGCAAATTAAAGCAGCTTTCGTTAATGAATTCAAAGGAAATAGACCTCCTAGATAACGCGCTCTTTTCATTATTAGTATGCCATATTTTCAAGCGCATCACCATAACGTGTGGCTGATTCTATTCCTACTGGGCGCTTTCCGATGGGTGGCAGCAACAAATTGTCTGTGCGAAAGCGAAGCGACAGCAACAACAAGGGTTTTGTCTGTGCGAAAGCGAAGCGACAGCAACAACGGAGAGTTGTTCAAGAAGCCGTTATCATAGGCTAGGATGTTTTTTAACCTTTGTTCCTCTATTTATTGCCCCTGCGTCTCATACAGTGAAAAATAAGTAATGTGATATTGCTAATAGGTTACTTTATAGTTTAAAAGGCTGTTGTACTGTTAACCGACAAAAAACAGGCGTCTCAGAAATAATTCTGAGACGCCTGTTTGAGATGACCCCTACGGGATTCGAACCCGTGTTACCGCCGTGAAAGGGCGGTGTCTTAACCACTTGACCAAGGGGCCTACTATGGTGGCGGCCGAGGGGATCGAACCCCCGACCTTACGGGTATGAACCGTACGCTCTAGCCAGCTGAGCTAGGCCGCCAATAAGATTATGGAGCGGAAGACGAGGTTCGAACTCGCGACCCCCACCTTGGCAAGGTGGTGTTCTACCACTGAACTACTTCCGCATTTTAAACAATTTGTTTTAGCAACAAGTTATATAATACAAGCCTTTGTTACTAACGTCAAGTAGTTTTTTGAAAAAAATTAATAAAAATATATGGTTTTATTCATTAATTAAAGATTTGCTAACAAAAAGGGGGAGTATGATGGCTCATCACCATGATGTGTGGTCGATTTCCGTTCCCCTATGCATTGCAAGGGCTCATCTGTGACGCTAGCCCCCAAGGAGTTACCTAGTCCCCACTTCGATCAACTTTATAATGAATGCCATCCACAACTTTTGGTGATGAACCCTTTTTATGGGAAATTTATCAAACTTTTTGTTCTTAAGTAGAAAAGTATCATCGACACAGCTGACTATAGTAATTATGACGAATAATGGAACGTCGATCGGTGAAAAGGAAAGGGTGAGAGGGCATTAGCCCGCTTATGGCATAGATTTTGTAAAGTATCGTATACAACGACAATGGGGAATAATTACCTAAATTTTCTGTTATTTAAAAACCAACCTCATAGAAAGTGATGTTTCTAATCTGTACAACTTATATTTTGTGTAGAAATTGTTGCCATTTCTCGTATTTATGCATATGTATTCGTCGAAATGTTTATATTTTTTTCTGCCACCGTCAGACAATCTTTCCATACATAATTTTTTATAATAGCTCCAAAAGTGCAGAAAGGGGTTAGTGAAATGACGAGTATTGAATGGTATAACACGGCAAATGTAGACGAACAAAAATTAGGAGTGAAAAAAAGGCAATTGTTAATAGGCTCTTTATTTTTTTTAACATCCTTCTTTTTAGCTCAGTCCGTTGTATTCGAAGCGGCCGTACCTTTCTCGGTTCCTTTTTGGGCAATTATTCGAACGAAGTATAAGGAATACGCCAAGTATGTTTTGTTTGGTGGTCTGATAGGATGTTTTTTTCTTGGATTTGGACAAGTCTTTATTTTAGCATTACAAATCGTTATGTATGAATGTATCATGCGCTTCCGTTATTGGCAGTTGCCACAAAGTATAGCAGTCTCTTTGGCGGTACTGCTTGTGCAAATAATGTGGCAGGGAGTTATGCATCAAGGTTTACCGCCGGTGCTTGTGCAATTTTATGTAGGTTGTGAAGTGGCTTTAGCTCTTATTATGACGTTGTTTATGCAAGTGTTGTTTGTCAATTCTTATGAATGGTTTACGAGCCATTGGACTTATGAGAAGTTGGGTTCTGGATTAGTTGTATTTGCTGCTATGCTTACAGGGATGCAAGCAGTTGTCATTAGCTATTTTTCACTCCCCATTTTTTTATTACAACTATTAATTTGCTTTGGTGCATTAGTAGGAAGTGTACCATTAGCGACAGTTATCGGAGCAGTGCTCGGAACGCTTATTGGCATTGCAAAACTTTCGTTTACGGGTATGCTTTCTGTGGCCACGTTAACTGGATTGTGTGCAGGGATGGGGGCCCGCGTAGGAAGATTTGGTGTAGCAATTGGCAGTATTTTGCCGAGTGTGTTTTTTTTATTTTACGATGCAACATTGCCGTTAGATAGCGTTTATTTTACATCGATTGCAGTTGGGAGTATTGCTTTTCTATCCATTCCGAAAAAATATTCTGATAAGGTGCGGGACAAGCTGTTTCCGCAGCGTGAGGAGGTCTTACTCGCCCGTCAAAGTTGGTTAACGGAGCATGTTACGTTTAAATTAGAGCATTTTCAGCACTTTGTACAATTTATGAAGGAGCTTGTGTTTGAGCGCTTTATGACGGCCCCGATAGAAGAGGCGAAGGAAGTTTCGCCGATGAATACATGCCTAAGCTGTTTCCGCTATGATCACTGTTGGGGAGCGCAAAATAACGGAATGGACAAGCTAATGACAGACTGGTTTCATATGAAAGGCGTTGGAAAGGATTCTGGTATGCATCGTGTCGAAGAACAAATACGTTATAAATGTGTGAAATCAACAAAAATTTTCGAAGAATTGGAAACAGAGCTGTACAGAGAGCGTATTAATGGTCAGTATTTTCATGGTAAGAAAATGATTGCCCTTCAGTTACGTGATATGAGCAATCATCTAAATCAATTAATAGCGGAGATGAAAGAAGAGACTATTTCATTCGCTAGTGTGGAAAAGGACATTACTCAACGGTTAAAGGATGCACATATTGAATGTTTTCAACTAGATGTGTTAAGTAATAAGCCGGGAGCACGAAAAATTGTCTGCGCTTTAGCACCAGCACGCGTCAATTGGGAGGAAGACACAACATTAGCTGAACGGATGATATTGCCGATTTTATATGATATTTTTGAAGAACCATTTGAAATTGAAAAGGTAGTAGCAAGCGATATACCATTTCGTCATATTCAAGTAAGTTTTAGATCAGCTATTAGCTTTGAAGTAGAGTATGATATATATAGCATGTCTAAAGATGCGACGTTATATTCCGGTGATTCCCATGCATTATTTCAATTACATCCAGGACTATTTGCAATTTTATTGTCAGATGGTATGGGGCAGAGTAAAGAAGCACAGCATGAGAGTAGAAAGTTAATACATTTAATGCGAGAATGTTTAAATTACAATATGAACCCAGAGACTGCGATGCACACGTTGCATTATGTCATGTCCTTAAAGCAACAAAGTGATATGTATGCAACGCTTGATTTTGCACTTGTCGATTTACAACACGGTGATTTATGGTCGTGGAAGGCTGGTGGTATGTCTACGTATATTTTACGTGGGAAAGAGGTGCTGAAGGTTGAAAGCAATGCAGCTCCTGTAGGGTTTTTATCCATTTCAGCAGTAGAGGCAGAAAAAAGAAAGCTTAAGGCGGGCGATGTAATTTTGATGCACTCTGATGGATTGTTTTCAAGTGTTGATGATTGGGACGAGCAGGAAGAGACATTTTTAGCGTATGCTCAGCAGGTAGCAAGCACTACTAAAACTATACAGGAAAAATTAACGACGATTATGCAATCTTTCCAGTCTTACTATGACATTGAAGACGATTGCACTGTATTGATGCTAGAGGTTACACATGTTGTCCCAACGTGGGCCGTGTTTAGACCAGTTCAGCACTCTATGAGCAATTCATGATAATAGAGAACGAAAAGGGGAGGAGAAGCGTTTGTCACTCGAATTAAAGGTCAAAAAAATTATTGAAAAAGAGCAATTATTACAGCAAGACGACCATCTTCTCATCGCCGTTTCAGGTGGAGTGGATTCAATGGCTTTACTCCATTATTTTGTAAAAACAAAAGATCAATGGGGAATTACGGTTGAAGCCGTACATGTTGATCATATGCTAAGAGGTGAAGCATCGGCTGAGGACAGAGCTTTTGTCCGAAAATATTGTGATGAGTATGGTATATACTTATATGCAAAGGCTATTCCAATACCAGAGATTATGGCTTTAGAAAATGGCAATACACAGCTTATTTGCCGTAGAGAACGTTATCAATACTTTAAAGAGGTCATGGAAAAAACGAATGCTAGCAAGCTTGTAACTGCACATCATGCGGACGACCAACTGGAGTCAGTATTAATGGCCCTGACGAAAAATGCAACGATAAATGGTATGCAAGGTATACGTTCACAACGTACTTTTGAAGGAAAAACATTAATTCGTCCGTTTTTAACGGTTACAAAGCCTGAAATAAGGGAATATTTACTTAAGCAGGGGTTAGATTATCGTGAAGACGCTAGCAATTCTAAGGACACCTATGTACGAAATCGATTTAGACATCATGTGGTGCCATTGTTGGAGGCAGAAAATCCGCGAGTAACAGAGCAGGTAACCCATTTTACAAAGCAATTGCAAGAAGACGATGCCTATTTAATGAATTTAGCGGAGGATGTATTTTCTAGAATAGTAAAAAGAATTGACGAAAATACATATAGCATGGAAATTAAGGCTCTTCAATTGGAACCACTTGCTTTACAAAGGAGGATCATTTTAATACTATTAAACTATCTTTACAAAGATTCAAATACGATACAAAGTTATGCTTTATTGACTTCTATTACAAAGCTTTTTGATACGACAGCGGGGTATGCTGAAGTTCACTTGCCAGAAAATTTTATAGCAGTTCGCCGTTATGGAAAATTTACGATTCAGAAGAAAGATACATTAGAAGGTCAAGCTTCTCCTGAAAAAAAGATTATTTCGACTGCTAATGGGTGGACAACACTGACGAATGGTGAACGTTTATGCGTAGTCGAGTTGCCTGATTTATCGTCTAAAATGCTGACGGATACTGCACAACTTTTTTATTTTAACGCTAGCAAACTCAAACTTCCACTCCATGTTAGAGCGCGTAAGGAAGGGGATAGAATGCTGTTAAAAGGAATGGATCGGCCAAAACGCTTATCTCGCCTTTTTATAGATGAAAAGATTCCTTTGAATGAGCGGAATAGCTGGCCGTTACTGATTTCTCAATCTGAAGAGGTCGTAGCGGTAATTGGTGTGCGCATGGGAATGTTGTTTTCAACCTCTCCGCAACCAAACGATGATACAGTGCTCATCGTAGACTAAGGTCTTTGTAAAATTTCACCGCACATGGTTGAACATTTTTTTATACACACGAGGAGGAATCAAAATGTTACAAAATGACATCGAAAAAGTTATGATTACAGAAGAACAATTGCAAGAAAGAATCGCTGAATTAGGAGCACAATTGACAGAGGAATATAAAGATTCATTCCCGTTAGCTGTTGGTGTTTTAAAAGGGGCTATGCCTTTTATGACAGACTTAATGAAACGTTTCGATTCTTTCATCGAGTTAGATTTTATGGATGTTTCTAGCTATGGTAATGCTACAGTTTCATCTGGGGAAGTAAAAATTCTAAAGGATTTAAATACAAGCGTCGAGGGGCGTGACGTAGTAATTATCGAGGATATCATTGATAGTGGCTTAACGTTGAGCTATTTAGTCGACTTATTTAAATACCGCAAAGCAAAATCCATCAAAATCGTTACATTGTTAGATAAACCATCAGGTCGTAAAGTAAACTTAGCTGCTGATTATGTTGGTTTTGAAGTGCCAGACGGCTTTGTTGTAGGGTATGGTTTAGACTACGCAGAAAAATACCGTAATTTACCGTATATCGGCATTTTAAAGCCAGAAGTTTATTCTTTCTAAAAGAAAGAAGTTAACGAAAGAACACCAGCTATGAAAAGTAAGAGCCTCCAGCGAAGGACATAGATTTTTAGTTTTTTTACTTCCTTCAGCAGTGTTTACGTAGCGAAAGTGAAACGTCAGCTACAAGGTTTTATCTGTGCGACAACAGTAGACAGCACGCGACTGAGTAACCAACACCACGTTGACCTAAAGCTGATTTTGGACGCAATTATGCCGAGGCGTAATTGATCGTAAATTTAAAAATCTAGGCACATTGTACTGAATGAAGTGTCAGATACAAACGCTGGAACATAGTAAATAAATGCATAAATATGTTTCGATTTCGACAAAAATCGCACGAAACTTTTTTTATGTAGGGCTTTTCGTTGTATGATGAAATCATGATATGTTAAGATTTTACTTATAATTTTTCTGTTGTAATGAGGAGGCTGGAGATGAATCGAATATTTCGATATACCATATTCTATTTACTGATTTTCTTAGTGATTATCGGTATTTTTGGTACTTTCAATGGTGGAACTTCACCAACGAAAGAGTTAACTTATCATGAGTTTATAGAAGCTCTAGATAAGAAAGAAATAACAAGTGCTACAATTCAACCTGATAAATCAGTATACATCGTTGAAGGTACATTGAAGGGGTATGAAAAAGGAGAAAGCTTTACTGCAAACATCCCTACCAATAACCCATCTTTAATGGACCGCATCGATGAGGCTGCTAAGGATAAGAATAGTAATATTACATTTTTAACAGCGCCAGAAACAAGTGGATGGATTCAGTTCTTTACAGGGATTATTCCTTTCATCATTATCATTTTCTTATTCTTCTTCCTAATGAGTCAATCTCAAGGTGGCGGTAATAAAGTGATGAGCTTTGGTAAAAGTAAAGCTAAACTTTATGACGATCAGAAGAAAAAAGTTCGCTTTACAGATGTAGCGGGTGCTGATGAAGAGAAAGCAGAGCTTGTTGAAGTTGTTGATTTCTTAAAAGATCACCGTAAATTCACTGAAATTGGTGCTCGTATTCCAAAGGGTATCTTACTTGTAGGTCCTCCTGGTACAGGTAAAACATTACTTGCACGAGCAGTAGCAGGGGAAGCAGGCGTACCATTCTTCTCGATTTCAGGTTCTGACTTCGTAGAAATGTTCGTCGGTGTCGGTGCATCACGTGTTCGTGACTTATTTGAAAATGCAAAGAAAAATGCACCTTGTATCATCTTTATAGATGAGATTGATGCAGTAGGTCGTCAACGTGGCGCAGGTCTTGGTGGTGGCCATGACGAGCGTGAACAAACACTGAACCAATTGTTAGTTGAAATGGATGGTTTCGGGGCAAACGAAGGTATTATTATTATCGCTGCAACAAACCGCCCAGATATTTTAGATAAAGCTTTATTACGCCCTGGTCGATTTGACCGTCAAATTACAGTAGGACACCCTGATGTAAAAGGTCGTGAAGCAATTCTAAAAGTACATGCGCGCAACAAACCTTTATCAGATACAGTGGATTTAGCAGCTGTTGCACAACGTACACCAGGTTTCTCGGGTGCCGACTTAGAGAACTTGTTAAATGAAGCTGCGCTTGTAGCGGCTCGTAAAAGCAAACGTACAATTAATATGGCAGATATCGATGAGGCATCTGACCGAGTGATTGCAGGTCCAGCAAAAGCTAGCCGCGTTTACTCAGCGAAAGAGAAGAAACTTGTAGCGTTCCATGAAGCCGGCCACGTAGTTGTTGGTTTAGAGCTAGATGAAGCAGATACAGTACACAAAGTAACGATCGTCCCTCGTGGCCAAGCTGGAGGTTACGCGATTATGTTACCGAAGGAAGAACGTTTCTTCACAACAAAACAAGAACTATTAGACCGTATTGCTGGACTTCTTGGTGGTCGTGTAGCAGAGGAAATCGTCCTTGGCGAAGTATCTACTGGGGCACACAATGACTTCCAAAAGGTAACAAGTATTGCACGTGCCATGGTCACTGAATATGGTATGAGTGAAAATCTTGGTGCAATGCAGTTTGGTTCAAGTCAGGGTGGGAATGTATTCCTTGGTCGTGACTTTAATTCAGATCAAAACTATTCTGATTCAATCGCTTATGAAATTGATAAGGAAATGCAAAAAATTATCGATTCGCAATATGAGCGTACTAAACGAATCTTAACTGAAAAACGTGGATTACTTGATTTAATTGCTAACACGTTGATGGAAAAAGAAACATTGAACGCGCAAGAAATCGAGCATTTACGTGATCACGGTGTCTTACCGGAACCAGAGGTAGAACCGGTTGTAGAAAAAGCTCCTAAAGCTGAAGCTCAACCAGTATTAGATGTAGTTGGTGAACCAGTTGTTAAGAAAGAATTGCTTAACAATGAACCAAATCCAACAACAGCTGATTTACCTAAAGAGGACGTAGGGCCGAATGATACACCAAAAGGTATCGATGAAAAGCGTGATTAATATGGGAAAGACTGTTTACGATTTTAGTAAGCAGTCTTTTTCTTTGCCTTTTTTCTGTATTAGGTATTACGATAATTTTATATAGGTTCTTTAATATTTTAGAGCCAAAATAGATAGGAGTGTTGAAACATGGGTAACGTAACATTGAATAATGGTTTAGAAATGCCGTTAATCGGCTATGGCGTTTTTCGGGTACCTGAAGGAGATGACTTGGCTGAAGCGGTAAAAACAGCTATTGCAAAAGGTTACCGCAGCATTGATACAGCGCAAGTATATCGCAATGAAGAAAGTGTAGGGCGAGGAATTCGTGCAGCGATTGATGAGGGCTTAGTAACACGTGAAGAACTATTCGTAACATCAAAGGTTTGGAACGATGGACTCTCCTATGAAGAAACACTTGCAGCTTATGATAGTAGTTTAGAGAAATTAGGATTAGATTATTTAGATTTATATTTAGTTCACTGGCCTGGTATAGATACAAATTATGTTGATGTTTATAAGGCGCTTGAAAAAGTTTATCAGGATGGACGTGTACGCTCAATTGGTGTTAGTAATTTCCATGTTCATCATTTAGAACATTTATTAAAGGAAACATCAGTTGTTCCTGTTATTAATCAAATTGAATTTCACCCGCACTTAACTCAAGAGGAAGTACGTGCATTTTGTAAGGAGAAAGGAATACAGGCAGAAGCTTGGTCACCACTAATGAATGGTTCTCTATTGGAAGAATCATTGATTCAGCAGCTAGCTTCTAAATATGGCAAAACACCTGCACAAATTGTGTTACGCTATGATGTTCAGCATGGTGTAGTCACTATTCCAAAAACAATGACTCCTGCACGAATGACGGAAAATCTAACGGTCTCTGACTTTGCATTAACAGAGGAAGAAATGGCTCAGTTAGATGCACTAAATGATGGTTTGCGTTGCGGACCAGACCCAGAGAAATTTAATTTTAAATAATTTGAAAGGAGCTACCTAAGATGAGGGTGGCTCCCTTTTGTAGTGGATGAATGTTATTTCGTAGGAATAAAAGTGTGGTATCATTTTCTAAAGTGTTTTAACTTCTTTCCGATTCCGGACGGAATTTTACCGAGGTATAATTGATTTTGATTTTTTGTGCATGAATATGCATTGTTTTAGTTGTATCAATTGCATTGTGACAGGTACAATTACGATGAGGGGCAATAAATAGGAGGCATCAACGATGATTTTAGTTTTAGATGCAGGAAATTCGAATATCGTATTAGGTGTCTATGATGACAACAATCAATTGGCCTTCCATTGGCGTATGGTGACAGACCTTCATAAAACAGAAGATGAATACGCAATGCAAGTATTATCTTTCTTTAATCATGCAGGCATTTCATTTGAACAGGTTAAAGGCATTATTATATCCTCTGTTGTACCACCGATCATGTTTTCGTTAGAAGCGATGTGTCAAAAGTATTTTCGAAAAAAACCGCTCGTCGTAGGACCAGGTGTGAAAACAGGATTGAATATTAAATATGAAAACCCTCGTGAAGTTGGCTCGGACCGTATAGTGAACGCTATTGCGGCTCTTGATGAATATAAAGCACCATTGATTATTGTTGATTTTGGTACTGCCACGACGTATTGTTATTTAAACGAAAAGGGCGATTATATGGGCGGTGCTATCGCTCCAGGTATTTCGATTTCAACGGAGGCGCTTTATACACAGGCAGCTAGATTGCCGCGTATTGAAATATTGCGCTCTACACATATTGTTGGAAAGACAACCGTATCTGCTATGCAGGCCGGAATTTTTTACGGCTTTGTTGGGCAAGTTGAGGGAATTGTTAATCGCATGAAAGCACAAAGTAAGGAAGAACCTTTAGTAATTGCTACTGGAGGATTAGCAAATTTAATTGCTGGGGAGACGCAAGCTATTGATGTAGTCGACCCGTTTTTAACATTAAAAGGCTTATATAAGCTATATAAACGCAATCAATAAGAAATGAGGGACATTTCATTTATGAAAGACTATTTAGTACGCGGTTTAGGATTCAACGGGCAGGTTCGTGTTTTTGCGGCTTGTACAACAGCAACAGTAGGAGAAGCGCAACGACGTCATAATACATGGCCGGTTGTTTCAGCAGCCCTTGGTCGTTCTATGACTGCTGCGGTGATGATGGGTGCCATGTTAAAAGGTGAAGAAAAAATCACTGTTAAAATTGAGGGGGACGGTCCAATCGGTCCAATGGTAATTGACAGTAACGCGCACGGTGAAGTACGCGGCTTTGTGACAAATCCTCATGTTCATTTCGATTTAAATGAGCACGGTAAGCTTGATGTTCGAGCAGGTGTTGGAACAGAGGGTGCATTAACGGTCGTAAAAGATCTGGGCTTGAGAGATATGTTCTCTGGGCAAACGCCAATTGTATCAGGTGAAATTGCTGAGGACTTTACTTATTATTTTGCTACATCAGAGCAAGTGCCTTCATCAGTTGGTTTAGGGGTTTTAGTAAATCCTGATAACACAATTCTTGCAGCTGGTGGTTTTATCCTTCAATTAATGCCAGGTTGTGAAGAAGAGACAATCAATGAAATTGAGCAGCATCTAGCTACTTTAGAGCCGGTTTCAAAAATGATTGAAAAAGGTTTTACACCTGAGCAAATTTTAGAGGCTGTATTAGGAGAGAGCCATCTACAAATTTTAGACTCCATGCCTGTAGAATTTAAATGTCAATGTTCAAAAGAGCGATTTGGTGCAGCGATTTTAGGGTTAGGGACACAGGAAATTAGAGAAATGATTGAAGAGGATGGCGCAGCGGAAGCGCAATGTCACTTCTGTTTAGAAACATACAGTTTCTCAAAAGAAGAGTTAGAAGGATTTATTGATGAGCTCAACGCGTAATCGAAGACCTTTATCCGCTGGAACACCTAACCAAACGCCCTTACTGCAACGCCGCCTTAAGACAAAACCGGCTTTAACAGTTATTTCAATCTTGCTATTAGGAAATATTATATGGTTTATTACTTGGTTAATCCCTAATAAAGACCAGGAAATTGGTAGCGACGAGCAAGTCGCTGCCGTTGACGGGGAAGTTATTACACGTCAAGAGTGGATGATTGCCATGGAAGAACGCTATGGTAAAGAGACGCTACAAAATTTAGTAAACGAATCTGTAATGGAAAAGGCAGCTAAAAAATTTAAAATTCAAGTGACAGATAAGGAGATTGATTTAGAGTTAGCCTTAATGCGATCTGCTCAAGATAAATTTGATACTGCCATGCAAAACCTCTCATCAGAGCAACTACGACAAAAACTTCGTTCACAGCTTATTTTGGATAAAGTGTTGACGAAAGATGTGGTTATAAAAAAAGGTAGTATTGAGAAATACTACGAGGAAAATCAGGCGTTATATAATACAAAAACAAACTACCGTACGAATTTTATAGAGGTGGATTCAAAAAAAGCTGCTGAGGAAGCATTAAGTGAAATAAAAAATGCCTCTGATTTTTCGGTACTGGCACGTGAAATATCCGTAGACAGTGCATCAGCTAGCTTAGGTGGAGATGTCGGTTTCCTTACAGAAAACCAAGAAAATATCGATCCGGCTATTTTAAAAGCAGTGCAAGCTTTAAAAGCAGGTGAGATTAGTAAAGCGTTTAAGCTTGCTAATGGTCATTATGGAATTGTACAAGTACAAGAGATATTAGAAGGTCAATCCTTTACATATGATGATGTGAAAGAACATATTGAACGTGAGCTTGCCTTAGAGCAGTTGTCACAATCTGTTACACCAGAAGCATTTTGGTCTGAATTTAATGCAACTTGGTATTACGGTGAAGCGAAAAAAGGTAAATAACAGATTGCTCGGAAATGAGCTTAAAGAATCTGCGAGATATCTGCGGGAAAAGTGAGCCAGGGAAACCCCTGCAGACGTTTAGCGTCACAGAGTAACGGCCACCCCAGGATATTGAGCAGATTTTTATTTCTCTTTATTCGCAAAAGTTGACTGAAAGCTTTATGACGTGATTATGCCAAGGCGAAATTATTATAAGTTGAGGTTGGATCGGATGTAATAAATATTCTGAAAATATAAGTTATATTTATTGACAATCGAATGGAAAAATTGATAAAATCAAAATAAGTAAAACCTATAAAATTAGTAGGGATTAGGAGTGGATTGATAAATGAGTAGATTAGCAAATTCAGTAGCTGAATTAGTTGGTAAAACGCCAATTGTTAAATTAAATCATGCAACAGGTGATAATGAAGGTACTGTTTATGTAAAATTAGAATACTTTAACCCAGGCAGCTCAGTAAAAGACCGTTTAGCTTTAGCGATGATTGAGGCGGCTGAGAAGGATGGTACATTAAAGCCAGGTGGTACAATTATTGAGCCTACTTCTGGAAATACAGGTATTGGTCTTGCAATGATTGCTGCAGCTAAAGGCTATAAAGCGATTTTAGTAATGCCAGAAACAATGAGCTTAGAGCGTCGTAACTTATTGCGTGCTTATGGTGCAGAACTAGTATTAACACCTGGACCAGCAGGTATGAAAGGTGCAATTTCTAAGGCGGAGGAATTGTCTGCTGAGCATGGCTACTTCTTACCACAACAATTTACGAACCCAGCTAATGCTGTTGTTCACCGTTTAACAACAGGTCCAGAAATTGTAGAAGCGTTTGAAGGTTTAACATTAGATGCATTTGTTGCTGGTGTTGGTACAGGAGGTACAATTACTGGTGCTGGTGCTGTGCTAAAAGAGAAATACCCAAATATTGAAATTATTGCTGTTGAACCAAAAGATTCACCAGTACTTTCTGGCGGTCAACCGGGGCCTCATAAAATTCAAGGTATCGGAGCTGGTTTCGTACCTGAAGTATTAGATACAGATGTATACTCTACTGTATTCCCAGTTGAAAATGAGATTGCTTTTGATGTAGCCCGTAAAGTAGCGCGTGAAGAAGGCATCTTATGTGGTATTTCATCAGGTGCAGCTATTCATGTTGCGATTGAAGCAGCGAAACGTTTAGGTAAGGGTTCAAATGTTCTTGCAATCGTACCTTCGAATGGGGAACGTTATTTATCAACACCGTTATATCAATTTGAAGACTAATCAATTATATGTATGAAGGGCTCCTTTAACGAGGAGTCTTTTTTTTATGATCAATTGTGCAAAGTATAATTGATCATAAAAAAACTGCCCGTAAATGTTAGAAGTATAACTAACATCTATGGGGCAGTTCAAAAAATATGATTAGAATAGACTTCACTATACAACTGTATTACTTAAGACTTTTACGAAGCCATTGTTAGTGGCAGTTTTAATTAATTGATCAATAGATTCACGTGCTTTAACAGTGGATGAATACCATTTATCTGCAGTAACATCATGAATTAATACTTCTGGGTATCCTTTCAATTCTTCTTCCGAGAAGGGTCCATTTAAAGAATAAAGGTCAAATTGTTGAATGCTTTTATTTTCATGACTCATAAAATTATATTGTCCATCCTTATAATAGGAACCCGGAACGTCTAGATTAATTTGCCATGAATAGTTAGCAGGGGCATCAACAACTTTTCCTTTATTTTCATTGAAAACTTTATATAAGGCTTTATTATAGGTGTTTCCTTGGATCTGCTGTACGATCCCACCCATTGTCATATGGTATTCATATTGAATAGCTTTTACTTTTACATTGTTTATAACCAATGGCTCAGTATTCACTGTTACTGTGGAATTTTGATAATTGACTTGGCAACCAAAGGTCTCTGCAATAAATCGAATAGGAACAAATAGTCTATTATTCTTTAAATACGGTTTGACATCAAGTAACTCTGTTTTACCGTTTTTTATAACGGTGTTGCTATTCGGTTGTAACGTTATCTGCATTTTGTTATTCGTTAGTGTTACTTTTGAGTCTTTCCAATTTACTGTTGCTCCTAAATTTTCGCTGATAACACGCAAAGGTACCATTGTTCGATTATTCTTAGTCTCTGGTGCCGCATCTGTAGTAACGACAACACCATCGATCTTAATAGTGCTATGTGCCGCATATGCAGGTAGAGAAATCAGCGTGAGTATCATTGCGAGGACAACCCCTGAAAAAAGCTTTTTCATGGTATAACAGCTCCTTTTTATGAAATAAATATACACAATTTGTAAAAAAATCTATTTGCTATTAGTATAGCAAATGCCCTTCTTTTAGCCAATTTATAAAGTAGACATATATTCAAAAACCATTCGTTGCTGACGCTTCGCTTTCGCTACAAGAAGACATGTGCTGAAAGAAGGTAATTTTTATGTGACGCTTGAAAAATATTCGCTTCAAAGTAATATTCAAGTTAAGATGGAATCACATCATATGACTTAAAGGGGAATAGCAACTTGAAGACAATACTTACGAAAACAATATCGATGGATGCAGACTCGTTTTTTTATAGTTATAAGAAGCAAACAGAAGCGCAACAGGCACATATTTTTTTAGAAAGTGGACGCGGAGGAAATTTTACGATAGCTGCTTGGAATCCGTTAGCTACAGCACAATCGGTTGAGAATGGTTTACTTATAAAGTGGAGAAATGGTGAGACTGAAAATTTAAACGGTGAGCCTCTCGATTTATTAGAGAAATTAGTGGAGAAATATCACGTTTCTTATAATGCTGAGCTTCCTGTTTTTCAAGGTGGAGCGATTGGGTTTGTAGCATACGATTACGCTCGTAAAATTGAAGTGTTGCCTAATACTGCTATAGATGATTTACATGTACCAGATATCTATTTTTATATGTTTGATTGCTGGGCGGTACACGATGTGAAAACAAATAATGTCACGCTTATGAAGCTAGCAGACTGTAATGTGAATTTGGAGGAATGGGCTAATGTGTGGCAAGGGGCAGCGCAAGAAGGATTGCTTACTCGTAAATTTGAAAAAGCAAGTGCTATAGAAATCGTAAATGATGAAAGTGAACTGTTAGTATCATTCGCTGGAACGGCTTTTGAGGAAGCGGTGTGTAAGATCCAAACATACATAGCGCAAGGTGATGTATTTCAAGTGAATTTGTCAGTACGTCAATCTAAAAAGTTAAACGCAACTGCAATGGATGTATATGAAGCGTTACGTGCATTTAATCCTTCACCGTACATGGCGTATATAGAAGCACCTGATTTTGCTGTCGTTTCTGGTTCACCTGAGCTTTTGGTGAAGCGTCACGGTAACGAATTGTCTACTCGACCGATTGCTGGTACACGACCAAGAGGGAAATCCGAGGCAGAGGATTTAGCGTTAGCGCAGGAATTAATTGATAACGACAAAGAACGTGCTGAACATGTAATGCTTGTTGATTTAGAGCGCAATGATTTAGGGAGAGTATCTACGTATGGGACGGTTGAAGTGGATGAGTTCATGGTGATTGAACGCTATTCACACGTGATGCACATTGTTTCCAATGTACGAGGAGAAATAGCTGAAGGGAAAACCAATGCAGACGTTATCTGTGCCATGTTCCCAGGAGGAACGATAACAGGTGCACCGAAAATTCGTACGATGCAGATTATTGAAGAATTAGAACCTGTAAGAAGAGGATTATACACGGGTTCGATTGGCTGGCTAGGCTATACAGGTGATATGGAATTTAATATTGTCATTCGTACAGCATTTGTTAAAGATGGAGTAGCACATATTCAGGCGGGAGCAGGCATTGTTATTGATTCTGTTCCGGAAAGAGAATACCAAGAATCTTTAAATAAAGCGAAGGCGATGTGGCAGGCGAAGGCAATGGCAGAGGAGCGAGCAAAATGATTTTAATGATTGATAACTACGATTCTTTTACGTATAACCTTGTACAGTATTTTGGGGAATTTGGTCATGAATTAGTAGTAAAAAGAAACGATGTATTGACGGTGAAAGATATTGAGCAGCTTGCGCCAGATATGATTGTCATTTCTCCTGGACCATGCAGCCCGAATGAAGCGGGTGAAAGCCTGAACATTATTAAGTATTTCGCGGGAAATATTCCGATTTTAGGCGTTTGTCTTGGCCATCAAGCCATTGCTCAAGTGTTCGGGGGGAATGTTATACGAGCTGAGCGTTTAATGCATGGTAAAACATCACCTGTGCACCATGCTGAGATAGGTTTGCATAAGGGGATGCCAAATCCGTTTGAAGCTACTCGTTACCATTCTTTAATTGTAGAGAAGGAAACATTACCTGCATGTTTTGAAGTAACGGCATGGACGGAAGAAGGCGAAATTATGGGCATTCGTCATAAGGATTATCCAATTGAGGGAGTGCAATACCATCCTGAATCGATTATGACAGAACATGGTAAGAAGCTTCTACGCCAGTTTATAGATTTGTATGTTGAGGGAGCGAAGTAAATGCTGTGCTGGATGAATGGGGACTACGTAGAGGCGCAGGATTTGCGCATTTCACCTTTTGATCATGGATTTTTATACGGACTAGGCTTTTTTGAAACGTTTCGAACGTATAAAGGAAAGGTGTTTTACTGGGAAGCACATATTGAAAGGTTGCAAACGGCGCTTTCTCAATATCGTATTCATATGTCCTATACCGAAGCGGATTTACTTAAGGTTGTTCAACTATTAAATGAGCAGGACAAAGGACAAGATGGTTATTTCCGTATAAACGTCTCAGCTGGAGAACATAGTATCGGTTTACAGCCTACTGAATATAGACAACCGAATGTTATTGTTTTTCGCAAAGAATTACATGCTACACCTCGAGGCATGGGAAAAAACGCACAATGGCTTGTAACACCTCGTAACACTCCTGAAAAAGGGCTTCGAGTGAAGTCGCACCATTATGGTAATAACGTTCTTGGGCGTTTTGAGATGCCATCTCTAGCGCAACAAGAGGGCTTCTTTTTAACGGAAGATGGCTTTGTTGCTGAAGGTGTAACATCAAATATTTTTTGGGTGAAAGATGATATACTATATACGCCTTCCTTAGAGACGGGTATTTTACCCGGAATTATCCGAGCGTGGGTAATTGAGCGAGCACAATCTCTGGGCATTAAGGTGGAAGAAGGTTTCTTTACTAGTGAGGATGTAGAGGAAAGCTCGGAGTGCTTTATTACTAACTCTATACAAGAACTTGTTCCAATTCTTAAATTAGAGAGCAAGCTATTATTAGGCAATAAAGGGCCTGTTTATTCGCGTTTACATGAAGCATTTGCCAATGAAGTGGGACAAGAATAGAAGGAGAGTTTACATGCTAGAAAACTATACAACAACATTAACTATTAACGGTATCACGTTAGACTATACAGCAGAAACTTTTGTGATGGGTATTTTAAATGTCACACCGGATTCATTTTCAGACGGAGGAAAGTTTAATAATGTTGAGGCAGCTGTTGAACAAGCGAAAAAAATGGTAGCTGATGGTGCTAAAATTATTGATGTTGGCGGAGAATCAACACGACCAGGCTATGAACGTATATCCGATGAAGATGAAATTGCACGCATTGTGCCAGTTATTCAAGCGTTAGTAGCTGAAGTACCGGCAATTATCTCGGTGGATACGTATAAAGCGAACGTAGCTCGAGCGGCTATTGAAGCTGGTGCGCATATTATTAATGATATTTGGGGAGCGAAAGCTGAACCTGAGATCGCTCAAGTGGCTGCAGATTTAAATGTACCGATTATTTTAATGCATAATCGAGAAAATACTGATTATGGTACTGATTTCTGGATGACGGCTAAGAGCGACTTAGAAAAGAGTATTGCTATTACCCGAAATGCAGGTGTACCAGATAATCATATTATTTTAGATCCGGGTATAGGTTTTGCGAAAACTACTGCTCAGAATATTGAAATGATGCAGCATTTAGATGAATTGGTAGCGATGGGTTATCCTGTTTTGCTAGCGACTTCACGTAAATCAATGATTGGTAATGTCTTAAGGCTGCCTGTTGAGGAGCGTATAGAAGGTACAGGTGCAACGGTTGTTTACGGGATTGAAAAGGGCTGTCATATGATTCGTGTGCATGATGTAAAGGAAATGGCACGAGCGACACACATGGCTGATATTTTAGTAGGTAAGCGTATCTACAAGGAGGAAGCGTAATGGACTATATTCATTTAAAGGATATGCAGTTTTACGGTTATCACGGTGTTTTAGCGGCGGAAACAACACTCGGTCAACGCTTCCGTGCCAATGTTTCACTTGCTGTAGATATGACAAAGGCTGGAGAGACTGATGACTTGGACTATACGGTAAACTATGCAGAGGTTTATGCGTTATGCCGTGATATCGTAGAAGGTGAGCCTTTCAAGCTTATTGAAGCACTTGTTTCAAAAATAGCAAATAGTATTTTAGAGACATACTCAGAAAAGGTTAAGGGTGTACGCGTGGAGCTTATTAAGCCGGACCCACCGATACATGGTTATTATAAAGAGGTGTCAGTAGAGGTAACGAGAGGTGATTACTAATGAATGATGTGTATTTATCGATCGGTACAAATATGGGCGAGCGATTTGAAAACCTGCAACACGCTGTTAAACTTTTAGAGGGTAAAGATGAAATTGAAGTTGTACAAACTTCTTCAGTTTATGAAACAGCAGCGGTAGGCTACACTGACCAAGCAGACTTTTTAAATATTGCTGTTCATATTAAAACGAGCCATTCATCTTCCAAAATGCTAAAAATTTGCCAATGGGTTGAAGGTGAACTAGGGCGGGTTCGTGAATTTCGATGGGGCCCTCGAATCATTGACCTTGACATTTTGCTCTACAATCACGAAAATATTGAAACTGAAAGCTTAATTGTGCCACATCCAAGAATGTATGAGCGAGCTTTCGTACTAGTACCACTCATAGAAATTACGCCTGCGCCAGTTGGAGAACAGCTGAGAAGGGCACACGATATAATGCAACAGATGGATAGTGAAGAGGAAGGCGTAACTTTATGGCAAGCATCAGCGAAGTTAAAAATGATGCAGTCCGTTAATTAGGTTTCTAATCTTTAAATTAAAGCCTCCTGTGGTTGCTTTTATATAGAAATAGGTGAAAACCTATAGAAGGGGGAAAACAACGTTGAGTCAGACAACTGAGAAACCGTTTCAAATTGGAAATATCGTCATGGACAACCGTGTCGTATTAGCACCAATGGCTGGAATTTGTAACTCTGCTTTCCGTTTAACTGTTAAGGAGTTCGGGGCAGGTCTAGTGTATGCAGAAATGATTAGTGATAAAGGGATTGTCCAGAAGAACGAAAAAACACTGGGCATGCTTTATATCGATGAGCGTGAAAATCCACTTTCTTTACAAATTTTCGGTGGTGATAAAGCAACACTAGTGGAAGCAGCTAAGTATGTAGATGAAAACACAACTGCCGATATTATCGATATTAATATGGGCTGCCCAGTTAATAAAATTATTAAATGTGAAGCGGGCGCTCGTTTACTTTTAGATCCGAATAAATTGTATGAAATGGTAGCCGCTGTTGTCGAAGCAGTAAAAAAACCTGTCAGCGTAAAAATGCGTATTGGTTGGGATGACGAGCATATTTTTGCTGTTGAGAACGCACAAGCTGCTGAACGTGCTGGTGCTTCAGCAATAGCTGTTCATGGACGTACACGTGTACAAATGTACGAAGGAAAAGCAAACTGGGATATCATTCGACAAGTGAAGGAAAATGTGAAAATCCCTGTGCTTGGTAATGGTGATGTAGAAACTCCTCAAGATGCAAAACGTATGCTTGATACTACTGGGGTAGATGCAGTAATGATTGGACGCGCAGCTTTAGGTAATCCGTGGATGATTTATCGTACAGTTCAATACCTTGAAACTGGTGAGCTAAAGGAAGAGCCAGGTGTACGTGAAAAAATTGATGTGTGTTTGCTTCACTTTGAACGCCTTATGCAATTAAAAGGAGAGAGTGTGGCAGTACGTGAAATGCGTAAGCATGCTTCATGGTATTTAAAAGGTATTCGCGGTAATGGTAAAGCGCGTAAAGCGATTAACCAAACAGAAACTGCGGTAGAGCTTCGTGCATTATTAAATGGACTTGTGCAAGACTATGAAGAGCTTGAATCTACATTAATAGTTCCAGAAGCAAAAGAATTAATTCTATAACTTCTTTCAGCGGGTGTCCAAAACACCGGCTGAAATAGAGGTACTCAGCGAAAGTGAAGCGGCAATTATGTCGAGGTATAATTGATTACATTAAAAAGACGTCTCGTTGTTTTTGAGACGTCTATTTTTCTGCCAACATCAATTTTTAGAATTATTAATCATTTTTTCTCTTATGGAAATTAAAGCGAAACAGATGATTACAGCAATAAAATTGTGTACAATAGAAATATTATGGATATAAACACAACGCGGACAATTTAATAAGGAGTGAATCAAGTGTCAAACATAGAAGAATTAAATGATCAGCTTTTGGTGAGACGCCAAAAAATGACGGCTATTCGAGAAAATGGTCAAGATCCATTTGGTAGTCGTTTTGAACGTACGCATTTATCACCAGAAGTTCGTGAACAATTTGCAGATCAAACAAAAGAGCAGCTAGAGGAAAACCTACAAGAGGTAATTATTGCGGGTCGTATTATGACGAAGCGCGGTAAAGGAAAAGCTGGCTTTGCACATATTCAAGATTTAGGTGGCCAAATTCAAATTTACGTTCGCCAAGATCATGTTGGCGAAGAAGCATATGAATTATTTAAACAAGCTGACCTAGGTGATATCGTAGGTATTCGTGGTAATGTATTCCGAACACAAGTGGGAGAGCTTTCTGTAAAGGCTGAAGAATTTACATTCTTATCAAAAGCGCTACGCCCTATGCCGGAAAAATTCCATGGTTTACAAGATGTTGAACAACGATACCGTCAACGTTATTTAGATTTAATGACGAATGAGGAAAGTAAAACAACATTTATTACGCGTTCTAAAATTATCCGTGCTATTCGCAATTATTTAGATAATGCAGGATATTTAGAAGTAGAAACACCAATGCTTCATACAATTGCTGGTGGTGCAGCAGCTCGTCCATTTATTACACACCACAATGCACTTGATATGGAATTATATATGCGTATTGCAATCGAACTGCATTTGAAACGTCTAATTGTTGGTGGACTAGAGAAAGTGTATGAAATTGGTCGTGTTTTCCGAAATGAAGGGATCTCAACACGCCACAACCCTGAATTTACAATGATAGAGCTGTATGAAGCTTATGCGGACTACAAAGATATTATGTCTCTAACAGAAAACCTTATTGCTCATGTAGCGCAAGAAGTTCTTGGGACAACTACAGTTCAATACGGTGAAGATGAAATTAATCTTGCTGTAGGCTGGAAACGAGTTCATATGGTAGATGCAGTAAAAGAAGCTACAGGTGTAGACTTCTGGCAGCCTATGACTAAGGAACAAGCTCAAGCACTTGCTAAAGAACACGGAGTAGAAGTTAAAGGAACACATGAGGTAGGGCATATTATCAACGAGTTCTTTGAGCAAAAGATTGAGGAAACTCTAGTTCAACCTACATTTGTTTATGGTCATCCAGTAGAAATCTCACCTCTAGCTAAGAAAAATCCAGAGGACGAGCGTTTTACAGACCGTTTCGAACTATTCATCGTTCGTCGTGAGCATGCAAATGCCTTTACAGAACTAAATGACCCTATTGACCAACGTGAGCGCTTTGAAGCTCAATTAGTTGAAAAAGCAGCCGGTAATGATGAAGCACATGAAATGGACAATGATTTCATTGAAGCATTAGAATACGGTATGCCTCCAACAGGTGGATTGGGCATTGGTATCGACCGTTTAATCATGCTTCTTACAAATTCACCATCAATTCGCGACGTATTATTATTCCCTACAATGCGTCATACTACTAAATAGTTGTTTTAACTTAATTGATAGAGGATATAGCACGACTACTACTCAGGATAAAAAAGCGGTAATCGAACTAGAAAAGAACAGCTTTGTTAAGAGGTAATCGTGAAAAGGCAGGAGTCGAGGTGTAGGAGAAGCACTAAGACTCCTGTTTTGCGTTTTCTATGATGAAATAGTCTTACTTAGTTAAGTTAACGTTTGAAAAGTTTAAATTTAGAAAGAATTAAGTAGAGTATTTAAATGATGAATGAATATAAGGTATACTTTTAGAGTTCTGTAATTTGCAGATAAAATAGAAATAGACATTATAGAAGTATTATTGGAGGCTTATAATGAATTATAAAATCTTTAACAAACTAGTATTTGAACAGGCGCAAGTACGCTCAGTTTCAGATGTTCCGTTTACTGAGGAAGAACTTGAAAATGGCATGAAATTAGCGGTTTCTAAGGTGGAACCGACTCTAGCTTTATATTTAGTGGATATAAACGGTCAGAAAAAGTTCGATGTCCGTTGGGATGATTCCTCTGAAGTTTTCACTGGCTGGTATTCGGCATGGGATAATTTCTCTTGGTGCCTAGATGTAGTTGAGAAACAAAATAACTAATTAGAATTAGTAGATTCTTTATATTTTAGTTTTGAAAAACACACTTTCAATTTTGAATTCCGCAATTGAAAAGCGAACATAATATATTCTTCTTTCTTTTTTGTTATTATGTGCGGAACAATAAAGTTAAAAAAGTAATAAACATGAAGTAAGTAGGAGTCGAGGTGTAGGAGTACCACTTTGGCTCCTTTTTTCTATTGTTTATTTGTTAGAGTGATGTGTAAGAGGGGAGATGACGCATTTTATTGTGTAGATCTTAGATGCTTTTTCAAGAAAAGCTTGAGAAAGCATCCTTTTAAAAAGGATATTCTTAGATAGAAGTAAGACTCTTCTTATTTAGTTTGTTGAGATTTTTAAGAAAGAGATGTATAGTAAAACAATTAAAGTGATAGATAGAAAGTTATAAGAGTTATTTAGTTCTCGAAAAAACGCAAAATAACTCACTAATTCGCCATTTATAAAAAAAGAAAATTTTATAGTAAAAAACACTTGCGGTTGTATTAAAATCATGATAAATTATTACTTGTCGTTAAGACGACGCTAGAAACAAACTGAGTTCGAAAAAAACATCAAAAAAGATGTTGACATCGAAAACTAAGAATAGTATTATATAAGAGTTGCTGCTTTTGAAACGAAGTGAAAAAACTTCTAAAAAAAGAGTTGACAACGAAAAACAAAAATGTTATACTAAAAAAGTTGTTGAAACAAAACAACAACGAAATGAACCTTGAAAACTGAACAAGCAAAACGTAATCAATAAAGTTTTTAGTAGTTAGCCTTGAGTTAGTGAACGAAACAAAATTTTGGACATCAAACATGATGCCAGCAAAACAATTTGAGCTAATCAAATTTC
>NZ_JBYTDL010000026.1:10338-64864 GCF_058791335.1 Lysinibacillus sp. EB271-A1-10B | reverse complement strand
TTGAACGATGAAGGGATGACTAATGTACCCAAAATTGCCGATGATTTTGGTATTGTAGATCGTGGTAATGGTGTTGCTATTGAAGAATATTACGGTGAAAAAAAGGATGTTGTCATTCCCGATGAAATCAATGGTGAATCAGTTGTAGAAATAGGAAACAAAGCATTTTATAAAAAATACATCACAAGTGTAACAATTCCATCAAGCGTGACAACGATAGGAGATTCAGCATTTGCTTCTAATTTATTGAAAAGAGTGGAAATCCCCTCAAATGTGACAACGATAGGAGATTCAGCATTTGCTTCTAATCTATTAAAAAGAGTGGAAATCCCCTCAAGCATGACAATGATAGGAAACTCTGTATTTGCTTCTAATCTATTAACAAATGTAGAAATCCCCTCAAGTGTGACAACGATAGGAGAGATGGCGTTTTATCACAATGAATTAAAAAGTGTGAATATCCCCCCAAATGTGACAACGATAGGAGAGCAAGCATTTAAGATAAATAAATTAGAAAGTGTAGAAATCCCCTCAAGTGTGACTACGATAGAAAAGGGAGTATTTGCTTTTAATCTATTAAAAAGAGTAGAAATTTCCCCAAACGTGTCAACGATAAGAGAGGGTGCATTTTATGAAAATAAATTAGAAAGTATAGAAATTCCATCAAGCGTGACAATGATAGGATCTAGAGCATTTATGTTTAATCAATTAACGAGTGTAAATATCCCCCCAAATGTGACAACGATAGAAAAGGATGTATTTTCTTGGAATAAATTAGAAAGTATAGCCATCCATGAAAACGTAACAACAATAGAAGAGAGCGCATTTGCTGCTAATGAATTAACAAATGTAACCATCCCACCAAATGTGACAACAATAGCAGATGAGACGTTTAGTGGTAATGAATTAGAAAATGTAGCCATCCACGAAAACGTGACAATGATAGGAAAAGCTGCGTTTTATAATAATAAATTAAAAAGTATATATATCCCACCAAGTGTGACAAGAATAGGATCTTATGCATTTATGTTCAATCATTTAGAAAGTGTAGTAATCCCACCAAATGTAACAAAGATAGAAGAATTTTCATTTTATGATAATAAATTAACAAGTGTAAAAATCCCATCAAACGTGACATCAATAGGAGACTATGCATTTATAAAGAATCAATTAACAAACGTAGATATCCCGTCAAGCGTGACAACAATAGGAAAGAGAGCATTTCGTTCTAATCCATTAGAGGTTGTAAACTTTAATGGAGATCATAATTTCCAATGGGATAAAGAGGAGTATCCTTTTGCTCCGTATAAGGAGGGTGAGAAATATTTCCTCGGGTGGTTTGAAGATAAAGATTCTACGAGAAAGTGGAATTACTCTGTCACTAAACCAATGACTATTTATGCTAAGTGGAGGATGTTTGTCAAGTTTGATACCAATGGAGGAAGCGAAGTACCAACTCAACCGGTAGTGTATGGAGAATTAACAGAAGCTCCTACCACTCCAGTAAAAGAAGGCTACACATTTGAAGGTTGGCATAAAGATGAAGATCTAACAGAAGTATGGAATTTCGATCAAAATGTAGTGAAAAAAGATATTACGTTATACGCTAAATGGTCGAAAGTAAGCTATATCGTTACGTTTGATACGAATGGCGGAAGCACAGTCTCATCTCAAGTAGTGGAATATAACGAATTAGTGAAAGCACCAAGCGCTCCTAATAAGAAAGGCTATACATTTGGCGGCTGGCATAAAGATAAAGAATTGACAATACCATGGGATTTTGCAAAAGACGTCGTGACAAAAAACGTTACTTTATATGCGAAATGGACAAAGAATAACACTTCGGGTGGGGGCTCAGGTGGCTCTGGCGGAGGTTCATCCAACTATCAAGCCATTTTTGACTCTAATGGTGGAAATAAAGTACCATCCCAAACAGTAGGCTATAACGACCTCCTGAAAGTCCCAACTACTCCAGTGAAAGACGGTTATGAATTTATTGGCTGGCATAAGGATGCGGAACTTAAAAATACATGGGACTTTACGAAAGATAAAGTAACGGCAGACATAACTTTGTATGCGAAGTGGAAAAAGGATGATGTGTCAGAAGTTGATTATATTGTTACTTTTGATTCAAACGGAGGCAGTAAAATTCTATCCCAAACAGTAGCGTATAAAGCTTTAGTGAAAGCTCCCTCTAATCCAACGAAGGAGGGCTATCTATTTATCGGCTGGTATAAAGATGAAAAATTCACAAAGGCATGGGATTTTGCAAAAGATGTCGTATCAAAAAATCTAACGTTATATGCGCGATGGATGAAGGATAGTAAGCGCTGTGACATTACTTTCAAGGATATTGATCATAACTGGGCGCAGGATATGATTAAAGAAGTTGCCAAGCGATGCATTATTATAGGTTACCCAGATGGCACTTTTCGACCGAATGATATAATTCAACGTCAACATGTGGTGCTTATGATTGATCGTGCATTACAACCAGCATCAATTCGAGACGCTGTATCCTTTTTAGATGTCCCTAAAAGTCATGTAAATTATGAACAAATTACACGACTACAAAGAGCGGGTATCGTGGACGGTTCAAATGGAGCATTCCGACCAAACGCTTCTATAACACGTGCTGAAATGGCGAAAGTGATCGTGATTGCATTTGGCTTAACGCCAGAAGGCAATAGTACATTCAAGGATGTCGACTCATCACACTGGGCGAGTGAATATATTGCCGCTCTAGCGGATCATAACATTGCACTAGGTGATGAAAACGGTAATTTCAGACCAAATGACAACTTAACTCGAGCACAATTTACAGCGATTATGTATCGGGCACTTGGTTTATAAGTCTTACCATAAAGGGAGATGTATCATAATTTGATACATCTCTTTTTCTGAAAAGCCCCAAATATTAGGAGAGGTATTTTTAAAAAGTATGTCATGTTTATAAGTTACCTTGGAGCGCAAGCGAAGCGGCTCATCAAACGCCCCCAGGAAAGCGCTCAGTCGGAACGGAAATCAACCCTTCACTTTGTCAAAGAGTTATTTACCTTCATAACATAATAGTTTCTCAACAACAAAAAGGAGGCTACATTTTTAAACGTAACCTCCTTTTTAAAATTAACTATTTAACAAGTAATGCTTCAATTTCCTCAGCATGAATTGGCTTACTAATATAGTAACCTTGAATCGCATCACAGCCATAAGCCATTAAAAGATCTGCTTGTTCAGCCGTTTCGACACCTTCAGCGACAACTTTAAGTTCCATAGATTTTCCGAGTTGTACCATACCGTTCATAAGCTTTTGGGTTTTCTCAGATTTTAATAGAGAACTTGTAAATGTTTTATCGATTTTCAATGTATCTATCGGTAGAATTTGCATATATCTGAATGAGCCATATCCGGTACCGAAATCATCTAGTATAAAGGAGACTCCCTCATTTTCAAGCTTACGCATTTGCTTTGTAATAGAGGTAGCAGCCTCTGCTTCAAGAGCAAACTTCTCTGTAATTTCGATTTGAATAAGATTTGCGGGACAGCCCGTTTTCGCTAATGTTTCAAGAATGGACTGCGCCATGTTTTTATCACGGAATTCGCGTACAGAAGAGTTAATAGATACTTTTAAATTTAGACCAGCTTTTTTCCAGATGAGAGCCTGTTCACAAGCTTTTTCTATCATAAAGGAACCGATATTATTAATAAGACCCGTTTCCTCCGCAATTGGAATGAGCTCATCTGGTGAGACAACGCCTATTACTTCATCTTCCCAACGAACTAGTGCTTCTACAGCTGTGATTTTACCTGAAGTAACATCAATTTGCGGCTGATAAAGGACTTTTAGATTTTTTTGGTCAAGAGCCTGAAGTAAACGTTTTTCAATTAAAGCTTTACGATTTAATGCTTTATGTGTTGCTTTGGATAGGGAGACGATTTTATCGCCACCGGCCTCACGGACAGTTGTAATAGTAGCAATAGATGCCTTCATTAGTTGGGAGAATGTAGTTTGATCCTCTGGATAACGTGTAATTCCGCCGCTAATAGAAATAGGGACAGCTACATTACTGTTATAAATTGGATGTTGTTGTAAGTAAGACAGGAAGCCTTGAATAAACCATTCACTTAATGGTGTAATTACGACAAAATCATTTTCGTTAATACGTGCCATCGTGCTATCTTGGAAGTACATTTTTATACGATTTGTAAACTCTACAATAAGACTTTGGTCAATTTGCTGATCATGTAATTCTTTTAATGTATAAAATTTATCAATACTTAAATAGACGAAAGAGAAGTGTCTTTCATCCTCAATCATGTTGGAAATCACTTTTTCGAGACGATGTGCATTCATAAGACCTGTTTCTGTATCGATATAAGCGATTTTCTCAAGCTGATGCTGTATGGACTTAGACTTCGTGATATCCTTTTCAATCAATAAAAATTGTTGCTCATTTATTTCGATATCAAATGTTGGGATAGCCGTGAGTAGTACCCAATAAGATTGACCTGTTTTTGTAACTTTTTCGATTTCGCCTTGCCACGTTTGGCCATTGTTTAAATTACGCCAAATGGTAGTTGTAATCTTTTCACTTTCTTTATTATCAGGGAATAGCTGCCAGAACGTTTTACCAATCACACGTTTTGGTGTCCACTGACTCGTTTTTAGAAATTCAGCATTACATTCTAAAATGAACCCATCATGATCTAGTGCTACGGTCATAAATGTTGAGTCTAAACCTTGTTTTAATTTTGCGAGAGTACCGCAGTTTGAGACAGAATTAATCATTAATTCTGGTAGCATAAACATCATAAGGATGAAACGCTCTCCTTGTTCAGTAAATGGTTTAGCTAGCAGCGCTGAGTTAATTTCTTCGTTTGTATACGTTTTCAGTTGGATTTGATTGATATACGTACTGTCATCATTTTGTAAAATGGTTTGAAATTTTTCTAATGAAAGCTGACGTAGTAAATTTTCGTGAATGAATGAAGCGGTATGTTCTTTAATAGTAGTAGCTGAAAAACCAAATAGCTGTTCAGCAAGCTTTCCCAAATGTATAACTTGTCCATCTTGATTCATGACAATTGCAGGAAAAGGAAGTGAATTTAAATAATGTTCATCAATGGTAAATAATTTATGCATATGACTCATGATTATTCGATCTCCTTGAGTAATCTATATATACTATTATTATAGTTAATTATCAGGAATTAGTCATTATGAATATGATTGTAAATATTTGATAATAAAAAATATAAGGACTTTTTTAACGAAAAACATGGAAAGATTTGAAGAAAAATAACATTTTTTAGTATATATATAGGAAGTGAGTAGTATATGTGACATTTAAAAGAAATGGTATTTATTAGCTCTGGTTCATGTTATAGGTAGCGATGGACCTTTTTAATGTTTTATCGGTTGCAGGTATTATATTATTTACATATTGATATTTTACTAAAAAAGGTATTTCGTCATTTGCCAGCAACCAACTGAAGTATTGCTGTATTCGTTATCTCGTTACAATTTTTGGTACTTATATTGCTTATGTCTCTTTTAGTTTAAAGAAAGGGTTACCAAAATATCAAGTAATAGGGATTATGGATACACGAATAGGTTTTTTTCTCCTACTAACGAATGCTTCATTTGATGCTTTCAGGGTTAGTAGCAAAGTCTTATTATGGGGAGTAGCGGTTTTCCTACTACACATTGTATTCAGGGCGCTTCTACTTGTTATCAGTTGGGGAAGCTTATATAACTTGTGGCTCGTTTTCATAGATTTTAAGGTTACATGCTTTATGACCGCTTTAATATGCTTTAGTTAATACGCATCCTATCTATTATTGCACCGGCTAACAGCGATGGTGATTGCAGTTATTGTGTTTAGTCCATCGTTAACTTGCTTGTGCAACATGGCTTTCTATAGGTGAAGGAAAAGTAAAAAATACAGTATGGGGTTCCTTGTTATAGTTAAATTTATGGAACGCCTTTATAAAGAACGAGGGGGAAGAATATGAAAGAAGTTTTTTCCTATGTAAAGCCTTATAAATGGACAGCATTAATCGCATTTAGTTTAATGCTGTTGGAATTGTTTGTGGAGCTCGCGCAGCCACTGATTATGGCGAAAATTATAGATGATGGAGTACGTGCTCAAAATCAAGGGATGATTTGGCAATGGGGAATGGTGTTACTGACCTTATCTTTCGTAGCTTTTATAGCTGGTGTCGTTAATTCATATTTTTCATCACATACAGCACAGAGTTTCTCTTATGATTTACGTAATGCGTTGTTTGAAAAAATACAATCCTTTACATTAGCTACTTATCAAAAATTCTCAACGGCGTCTCTTATTACAAGATTAACGAATGATGTAACGCAAGTTCAGACTGTGCTATTTATGAGTTTGCGTATTATGCTTCGTGCACCACTTGCTGTTATTGGTAGCATCATTATGGCTTTTGTTGTAAACGCTAAACTAGCGCTGTTTTTAGTTATTGGCGCACCGATTATTTTTATTTTTCTTATTGTTATGGTGGCAAAAGGTGTGTCTTATTTTGGACGTGTGCAAAAGAGAGTCGATCGTTTGAATCGAGTACTACAGGAAAATTTACAGGCTATTCGATTGGTGAAAGCTTATTTACGAGGTGCCTATGAAGCCTCGCGTTTTGATGAAGTGGCCTCACGCTTAAAAATAGATACAGTAAAAGCTCTACGCACAATGGAATATATTATGCCTGTATTGTTATTCATTATGAATATGAGTCTACTTGCAGTGCTGTGGTTTGGGACAAAACAAATAGGGTCCGGTACAACACCACTTGGAGATGTAGCGGCCATTGTCAATTATGCAATGCGTATGACAGGCGCGTTTTCGATGTTTGCCTTTATTATTATTTTTTATGCGCGTGCAAAGGCTTCAGCAGAGCGAATGGCAGAAGTCCTTTCGACTGAAAATGAGATTGAACTACCATCATTTTCAGAGAAAACATCGAATGATTTAAACTTCGGAGAATTAGCTTTTGAGCATGTAAGCTTTACGTATCCTGGGGGAGACACGCCTGTACTTTCCGATGTAAGCTTCCGAGTGAAATCGGGTGAAAAGCTGGCCATTATGGGGGTAACAGGTGCAGGGAAATCAACGCTATTACAGCTTATCCCACGTTTCTACGATGTGACAGAAGGTAAAATCGTAGTAGAGGGGAAAGATGTGCAGCAATGGGATTTACAAGAGCTGCGCGAAACGATCGGCTATGTTCCGCAACAGTCTTTATTATTTACAGGAAGCATTGCTGATAATGTTCGTTGGGGCGATGCAGAGGCTGACATGGATGCAGTGTTACACGCTACCATGCAAGCACAAATCCATGCTTCTGTGGAAGATTTCCCAAATGGTTACGAAACAAGAGTCGGTCAGAAGGGTGTCAATCTTTCGGGTGGTCAAAAACAAAGATTGTCGATTGCAAGAGCGTTATTAAGAAAAGGACATATATTGATGCTTGATGATAGTACGAGTGCGCTTGATGTGAAAACGGAGCAGGCATTATGGGAGGCGTTGAGTGAAGAACAAGCAACAATGTTAGTCGTCACTCAAAAAATTCGCACAGCGAAAGGCGCACATCGTATTTTACTCATCGATGCCGGAAAAGTAGTCGCATATGGGACGCATGAAGAGCTTCTGCAAACGTCAGCGCTCTATAAAAAAATCGCAATCTCCCAACAGGAGGTGGAGGAATAATGGGATTTTTCCAAAAACCTTTTGGCTATGAGCCGATTTTGACGAAGGATGATGTGAAGCAAACGGTTAAGAAAAAGAAGGGACCTCGTGCGACAAATTGGAAAAGTACACTGCTACGTTTATGGAAAATAGTTGATGAACAACGTGTACTACTACTGACCGTACTGTTACTTGTTTTGGTGAGTTCCGTGTTGGCTCTTCTTGGGCCATATGTAATTGGTAAAATGATTGACATGTACGTAACGCACGGGGAGCTGGCAGGATTAGAGAAGGGGATTATGCTGTTAATCGGCATATATGCTTTATTAGCCGTATCGTTATTTTTACAAAACTATTGGATGATTGGTATTGCCCAGCAAACCATTTATAGATTACGAACGAGTGTATTTGAGCATTTCCAAAGACTGCCGATTGCTTTTTTTGATCGTCGTCAGCATGGAGAAATAATGAGTCGGATGACGAATGATATTGAAGCTGTTAGCTCCACATTAAATAGCTCCTTTATTCAAGTGTTTTCGAGTGTATTAACACTGACGGGAACAGTCATCATCATGCTAAGTTTAAGCCCTTTACTAACGGTATTAACAATGACGATTATACCGATTATGTTTTGGGCGATGCGTTGGATTACACGGAGAACTGCACCATTATTTAAGGAACAGCAAGCAGCCATAGGAGCTCTAAATGGCATGATTGAAGAAACGATTTCGGGCCAGAGAATTGTGAAAGCTTTCTCGCAAGAAGAACGAATGAAAGAGGAGTTTCGCGAAAAAAGTATACGATTAAAAAGAACGGGCTTTTGGGCACAGACATACTCTGGCTATATTCCAAAGGTCATGAACTTTTTAAACAATATGAGCTTTACAATTGTAGCTGGTATTGGCGGTGTACTTGCTCTTTATGGGCATGTATCCATCGGCGTCATTGTTATTTTTACAGAATACGCAAGGCAATTTACACGACCGTTAAATGATTTGGCCAATCAATTTAATACCGTGCTGTCAGCAATTGCTGGTGCTGAGCGTGTATTTGCACTACTGGATGAACAGCCTGAAGAGGAAGCAGCTTCAGCGCAAAAGCATAAACTAGAAGGACAGGTAAGTTTTCAACATGTGTACTTTAAATATGAGCAAAAAGAAGAAGCTTACACATTAAAGGACATTCATTTTAACGTGGAGCCTGGGCAAACGGTAGCTCTTGTGGGCGCAACTGGAGCAGGCAAAACAACGATTTTGCAGCTAATTGCAAGATTTTATGAAGTATCCAAAGGTGAGGTTTTATTTGATGGTGTCAATGTTCAGCAAATCGAACGACAGGCATTGCGCTCACAAATGGCCTTTGTGTTGCAGGATCCGTTTTTATTTGAAGCAACTGTACGTGAAAATATTCGTTATGGTCGATTAGATGCTAGTGATGAGGAGATAGAGGAAGCGGCAAAGCGTGCAAATGCACATGACTTTATCAAGTCGCTAAAGGATGGCTATGACACAGTACTTGTCGCAGATGGCAGTGGCATTTCGCAAGGCCAAAAACAGTTATTGTCCATTGCACGAGCATTGATTGCCGACCCGAAAGTTTTATTATTGGATGAGGCGACAAGTAGTATTGATACCGTTACGGAGCTTGCGATTCAAGAAGCTCTTGATCTGTTAATGCAGGGACGCACAAGCTTTGTTATTGCTCACCGTTTGAATACTGTGCATAATGCCGATATGGTGCTTGTTCTGCACAAAGGTGAGTTAGTAGAAGCGGGCTCTCAACAAGCGTTAATGGAATCCGGTGGCATTTATGCGCAAATGCTACAATCTTCATCCCATCATCTTGATGAGTAGGGTGAACGAAACGATGTAGGTATAAATCTCATTCCTTAAGCATAAGAAAGAGTAATTCCGAAATTTTTTGGGTTGCTCTTTTTTAGTTGGGGTATAGTATATCAATTCAAATTTTAACTGTAATTCATCTATAAAAATAGTATAATTATGGATAATAATAAAATGAAAAATAGAGTTTTATTATTGAACGATAGAGGATTTATTAATGATATTTTACTTAGGTAAGGGAGCGACTAGACATCCATTCGCAGTGGAAATCGGACTTTCAGATAAATGGGGCGTGTATAAGTGCACACGTGATTATAGTAACTTTCAGTCATTATAACCGTCAATAATCATAGTAACTTTTTAATTTCACTAAATTTGAAAAGAATTGTTAATAATTAGAAGTGTCAAACATTATTTGTTGCCAGCTTATTTTCTTTCTTGCTACAATAGGGCAATAGTTTGATACAGGAACGGAGTAAATGATGAATATTTCAGTGATGACAGTGTCTTTTCCGTTAGATGGGGAAACATTAAATGAATTAAAATTATTGTGTGAAGAAGCGACTACACATGACTATCGTGTTTATGAAACAGCTATGGGTTTGCCTATGGCGAGTTCCTTTGAATCGAAGGGCTTTATGGTACTTGCTTACGAAGATGACAAAGATGTCTTAGTGGGTGCGGCTAGTGCAATCGATCTAATGGGGCTGCATACATATGAATGGTCTTTAGTTGTAACACCTACGTACCGTCAAAAAGGAATTGGAACTGCTTTAGTAGAAGTTTTACAGGCAGGCCTCGAAGAGCGTGGAGCAGAAGGTCAATTGGCGGTATTGATCGATGGGGCGCCTTTCGGACACACATTTATTGAAAAGATGGGCTTTGCATATAGCTTTTCAGAAGCCACTTTAGAAACAAAAGCAGAGGCAGTAGAATTAAAGAATGATATCGAAATTAATCCTTATACAGATGAACAGGCAGAGCTGATTGCTATTTATAGTGCAGCGTTTGGAGATCTACCTGAAGAGTCTGAGGAGCTAATCGCTTTTAATACGTCAACGACTGGAAGAAAACTATGGGTAGCACGTAAAGACGGAAAAGTTGTTGGAACCGTGACGACTGCCCAAGAAAATGAAATTCAATGGGTCACGGCGTTAGCAGTTCATCCAACTTGCGAGGGGCAAGGGATTGGTACGGCAATGCTTTCATTTTCCAAAGATTATGCGAGCAAAATTGGCGTGAAATTCGTCATGCTCGATGTAGAAATCGACAATCGAAAGGCACTTTCAGTTTATGAGAGGGCCGGTTTTATGAAGGCTCAGCAAATAGACTATTTTGTAAAACAGTAAATATAAAGAGTGAGGAGTATGCTTTATGCATCGCTTCTCACTTTTTTTTGTGTCCACGGAGTCTCCAAATGAGATAGACCGAACTACATAAAAGGATAGATAAGTCTTTCTTTCAAAGGAAACATCATTCGAATCTGGGATATAAGGGTGAAAAGAATACTTATAATGATGGCAAGTAATCAGTTTATCAAAATATGTTCAAAAATCAACAAAAGTTGATTTGCATCTTTTCAAGGAAGGATATACGCTGAATGAGTCAGAGCATTAAAGATAAAAGAATTCCTTTATTCGTTTTATAAATGGGATAATTTTATAAATAAAGTTGAATAATGGCTATTTGTGAACCTGAGGCCATGTCATTACACGAGGTCCAAATAACGCAGTTATTTTCACGCTATTCCGAAAATAACCTTTAAGTTTTAACTCATTGATTCCGACTTCCTTATTATCAAGTTTTTTTGGGAAAGCAACAAAATTGATTTATATTATATTGAAAAATGCGCTACAGCGGGTAACTGTAAAAGGTGGAAAGGAAAATTAAACATAAAAAAGAAAAAATATGTTTAAAGAGAGTCAACTAGAGGTATAGGCTACGTGTAAAAGTAAACAAATCTTGTGTTTGTAGTAATAGAAATGATGTTACTAAGATTCCAGATTTCTTATTATCAAAATTTTTTTGGAAAAGCAACGAAAGTTGATCTTTATTATATTGAAAAATGCGTTACAGTTGGCAACTGTAAAAATGGAAGAAAAAAACAAACGTAATAAAAGAAAAAATATGTTTAAAGAAAGTCAATTAGAGGTATAAGTTAAGTGTAAAAAGTAAACAAACTTGTATTTGGGTAATGGAAATGATGTTTTTAAGATTCCAAATTCCCCGTTATCAAGTTTTTCCGGAAAAGCAACAAAAGTTGATTTTTATTTTCTTGCAAAATGCGTTACAGTAGGTAACTGTAAAAGATTGAAAAAGTAAAAACAAACATAAAAAAAGAAAAAAGATGTTTAAAGGAGTTCAGGATAAGGCGTAGGTTTAGTGTGAAAAGTAGAGAAAGTTTCTTAGTATTTCTTTTTCATCTATAATTCTAAATCACAAAATTATCAAATTAAGAGGAAGTTAGGTTTTTGCGAAATAAGGGATACCAATAATTTAAATGCATAGAGAAAGCTTACAGATGAGAGTTATGAAAAATCATAATTTAAAGAGAGTCAATTACCGTATCGGATTTTATTCGATCGTAAGTATAAATAAAATGCAAAACAAATGAAGTGAGAGGATGGTTGAACCTCGAAAAGTCTTTTTCTGCTTAATGATTGTAATTTTATTACATAAAATAAAGAAATTGTATTATTGCTTATTTGTAAGTACTCCACAAAACGGTGGAAGAACCTTATGTAGAAATGAAAAATTTTAGTAGTGTTATTTACCGTATTAGCATTTGAACTGGTACGTAAATATAAAAAAATACAAGATGAAAGGAGATTTAACCATTGAAGAAAAAGACAATGCAAGTTGCAGCGATCGCTACGGTATTAAGTAGTATGGCCATTTCGCCATTATTTGCTTTAGCAAATGGAACAGAGGAAGAAAAAGAAAAAGGAGCAAAAACGTATCAAACAAATGGAATAGTGAAATTTGTTGAGAATTCAGGTTCAACAGGTCCGGTAGATCCAACTGATCCAGATCCAGAGAAGCCAGTAGATCCAGTAGATCCGACAGATCCATCGGGTCCAGGGCCAGGAACTGGCGGTCCACTAGGTATTGATTTTGTATCAAGTCTCGATTTTGGTGTTAATGAAATCAAGAGCGGTAAGGTTACTTACTATGCGAATGCACAGGAGTTACGTATTGGTGGGGAAAGTAAATATGTACCAAACTATGCCCAAATCTCAGATAATCGCGGAAAAAATGCCGGATGGACATTAACCGTTAAACAAGAAGGGCAGTTTTCTAATGAGGATGCTACCACACAAAATAAAACATTAGAAGGCGCGGTAATCGAATTTAAAAATCCAATTGTCTCAGGTAAAACACAAGTGACACCGCCAACAGCTAAAGAAATTAAATTAGAACCACAGGGAGCCGAGTCACTTGTCATGTCAGCAAAACCAACTGAAGGGGCTGGCCTTTGGGTGAATCTTTGGGGGACAGTAGAAGAAATGACGGATGGCAAAGGTAATAAAGTTCAAAAAAACAAAGCGATTACCCTTACTATTCCAGGGGGTACGGCAAAGGATGCTGTGCAATACAGGACAAAATTAACATGGAAATTATCGGATGTTCCAATTGACAAATAATAAAAATAATAAAGGATGATAAAAAATGAAAATTAATACTAATTTAAAAGCGCTAGGCGTTGCAGCAACAATGTTAACAGGTTTCGTATTAGGAGGAAGTGCAACTGCGTTTGCAGAAGGTGAAGAAAACAAAGGACATGGCGGCGCATATACATCTACTACAACTATCAAATTTAAACCATCTGGAGGCGAAGGTTCCGTAACACCACCGGTAGATCCAACTGACCCAGGTAACGAAATTAACCCAGAACCAGAAAATCCAGATGGTAGTACACCAGAGGGAGGAACAAATGGTCCATTAAGTATTGACTATGCTTCTAGCTTAAGCTTTGGTGATCCGGAAATTTCTTCTTTCACTAAAAGATACGATGTAAATCCACAAAAATTTGGCAACCGTACCCCTGCTGAAGGTCCGAACTATGTCCAAGTTACTGATAGTCGTGGGACACAAGCAGGTTGGATTCTGCAAGTGAAGCAAAGTGGTCAATTCGAAACTGCGGAAAAGGAAGAACTACAGGGGGCTAAAATTATTTTTAGTAATGTTGGGGTGAATTCAGCTGCTCAATCAACACACGCGACAAGTCCTGACTCATTTGATTTGAAATTTGATACAGATGGAAATCCTGTTGCTGAAACTGTTATGACTGCTGTAAAAGGAGCAGGTGCTGGTACGTTCGTTTTAGCATTTGGTGATAACAATACAGCGGCAAAGAGTATTCAACTTGAAGTCCCAGGTTCATCTACAAAATATGCCAAACAATATTCTACAACATTAACTTGGACGTTAACAGAAGCACCTGGACAAGATGTAGGAGAAGGAACAGGAGAATAACCATAATCATGATGGGGGACTATCATAAAAACAAAAATAGGAACCTATCATTTCAGTCAATATGTTGATATACAGGGTGAAAACCCGCATTAAATCATACTAATTCTATCGGCAATAAAGCAACAGGAGTGCCACGTCTTCGTGACACCTGTTGCTCCATTGCTAGAGGAAAGTATAGCGGGTTTTTTACCAACATTAATAACTTAGAAGATTTTTTAGAAAGACTCTTTAATGTAAGGATGGTACAGATTATGAGAAAAAATACTTTATGGACCTTAATTGGACTATTAATTGTAAGTCTAGTATCGTTTACACCATTTGCTTTAGCATCTGAATTTAACTTTGGTGTATATACCGTTATTCCGGATAACCAAATTGATAAACAAAAATCTTATTTCAATTTAATGATGAAGCCGAATCAAGAGCAGACATTAACGATTCAATTAAAAAATGATACGGGAGAGGATGTCATCATTGAGCCTAAAATCCATTCAGCTACAACAAACCTTAATGGTGTTGTAGAGTATGGCCCTACAAACGCTGAACCGGATCCTACATTGCGGTATGAGTTAGGGGATTTAATTACAACAGAAAAAGAGATTACGATTCCAGCTAAAGGGAGTAAAGATTTATTTTTACATGTAAAGATGCCTGAAGAGGAATTTGATGGCATTTTAGCGGGTGGTATTACGATAGAAGAGAAGGAGGCATCGTCAACAAATACGGAGGAAGCCAATAAAGGCTTAAGTATTGAGAATAAATATGCTTATGTAGTAGGAATTACTTTACAAGAAACGATTGAACAAGTGACACAAGATTTAAAACTACATGATGTGAAAGCAGGACAATTGAATGCACGCAATGTCATTAATGCTACGCTTCAAAATCCAACGGCAACGTATTTAAACCGTTTTGAAGTCGATGCAGAAGTGACGAAAAAAGGTCAAACAGAAGTGCTTTATGAATCGAAAAATCAAGACATGCAAGTGGCGCCGAATTCCAACTTTGATTATCCAATTGAATTGAATGGGGAAAAATTCAAAACTGGAGAATATACGTTACATTTAAAGGCGAAGTCTAGCAAAGAGTCTTGGGAATTCGAAAAGGACTTTACCATTAAAGGAGAAGAAGCACAGCAATTCAATGCAACAGATGTATCGATTGAAGGCCCGAATTATCTAGCTTATATGGTAGGGTTGCTAACTTTGATAGTAGTAGGATTACTGATATTTATATTTTATAGTAGGAAAAAACAGAAAAAACAATAAAAAATGAATAATTAATTGAAAAAATACGCCTTTGTACTGGAAGTAGCTTATGATTATCTCCTGTTTTCTATCATTTTACTTTGCTCCTTTCGTTTTGGAAAATTACACACCAATTTAAGTTTCTAAGATGCAGGATAAAGGCGATTATCGCTTGACGCTGATGACTTATAGAAAATGTTTTATTGCGATTGGTTTTTTAACAAGTGAATCAATAAAAAATCAGATGAATCACTTGTTAAAAATTAAAAAGAAAACGTTAATTTGACGAAATGAGAAGGTACGCAAAGTTATCAGTATGTAATTAACTTCATTGTTTTACTTATTATTTCTCGTAGCATTATGGTGAACGATGGAACGAAACTACCTGAAACGTAAAAAAAGTAGGTGAAGGAAAAATGAGGAAAATAATAATTTCGATGTTGGTCATCCTTCTAGTCTTCTCTGAACTGAATGTATCAGTGGCGGAAATGTCTATTATTGATCCTACAGAGTCGGAAATCGAATGTGAGGAACAACTAGAGACTGACAGCGAAGAAAATCTACCAACTCAATGTGAAGAACAGTTAGAGCCTGAGAGTGAGGGGAATTCAGCAACTGAAGAAGAGAAACAGCCAGAGCCTGAAAGTGAGGCAGATCTAACAACTGAAGAAGAGGAACAGCCAGAGTCTGAAAGTGAGGCAGATCTAACAACTGAAGAGGAGAAACAGCCAGAGTCTGAAAGTGGGAAAGATCTAACAACTGAAGGAGAGGAACAAGAAGAATCCGAGAGTGAAGAAAATCTAGCAAATGCATGTGAGAGGGAATCAGAGTCTGAAAGTGAAGAAAATCTGGCAACAGAGGCTAAGAAGCAGCTAGAGTCTGACAGTGAAGAAAATCCAGCAATTTACTGTGAGGAAGAGGAAGAGCCTGAAGAAAATTTGGACATCGAATGCGAAAAAAATTTTTACATTGAAGAAGAACTAGTAACTGAAGAAGAGGCACAGCCAGGGTCTAACAGTGAAGAAGAAGTAGGAACGGAAGGCGAAGAACAGTTAGAACCTAATAGTGAAGAAGAACCGCTAATTGAAGGTGAGGAAGATCTAGCGTTAGACAGTGAAGAAAGAACAGCACCTAAATGTCTAATGGCTACTCCTCGTAGTGCAGGAATTCCAATAAAAGATGTTGGTAAAATTGGCGATATTGATTTTTCGAAATTGGATGATTATAAAGGTGAACTAAATGAATTTACAGAAATGACAAAAAACAGGGGGGTTGAATTCCAGGTAAAAGGCGAGAACAGGAGAAAGCATTACATGTATTTCGGAGACGTTTATAATGGTCGGAGTGAAGCATCGTTGGAAAGAGAGAGTTCTTATGATGGTTTTTATAGAGACGATTGGACTCGTCCATTACCTAGTAAGGAAACAACACTTGAAAGTTTAGTAAGCGGAAAAAAATATATAAACGCACAAGTTTACCAAGTGATGGTAACTCTTGGGATCGAAAAGCAGTCTGCAGACGGTGTCGTGACGTACTTTTTTGACCATGGGCGGGCTAAGGATCTTCCAAAAGGGAGTGGTCTAGTGATTGCTCACGGAAATAAAGAAGACGATATTCCGAGCTTTCAATCTCAAGATATGCCCCTTTTAAAGCTATATAAAAATGAAACGAAACAAGAATTAATTGCTTATGCAGCTGTCATTAATGGTGACTACTTAGATGGCTATGTAAGAATTAAAATGCGTCCTGTGAGTGCTAAAGGGCGTATTAATGTAAGCATGAAATATTTGAAAATAAGCAATGAATATGAGTATACAAACTTGGCTTTATCTGTCCATATGGATATAGCTGGGAATCATAATAATAGTAAGATGTATTTCTATTCGTTAGGAAGTGATAAAGGGCACTATTTTAAAGAGTATATGCGTGATTACAGATATTACATTCTTTATTTTTTCCGTGATGGTTATGCAAATCATCCAGCTGAATTAAAGGGAACTAATGAACCGATAAATAACCCATTTAGCTCGGCCCTTTATCCTAAATTGAATTCGGCAGGTACTGATGATCCTGGTAAGGGTAAAATTTATAACTTTACAACTCACCCAGGTTGGGCACTAAGGTGGGAGGCGCAACCTCAAGGGCAAAACGAAGTTAGAGAAGTGAATCTTGAGATAGCGGTAACAGAAAAAATGGATGTTTTGCCAGAGGTTCAATTGAATAATGATGGCGAATACACAGATGATGGTTATCGCACTGGGGTAACATGGAGAGCTCCGGACAGTGAGAATATTAGTCTTTATTATACGATAGACGGTGGTTTGCCCGTAAAAATCAAAGATTTCAAAAATAGAATCCAGGTAAAGATGTTTCATGGGAATTCACGATTCCAATTGTTGAAGGGTTAGATCACGATATTACTATATATGCAAAAGATGAATATGCTAGGCTATCTAATATTGAAACGATAAAACTCCGCCCAACATTAGCCATAACAGAACAAGTATTTGATAAAGGTGGCAAAGAGCCAGTAGATATCGCGCCGGGTGAAACGTTAAGCTATAATATCTCGGTAAATTCTGGCTATATCTCGGGAGATAAAGGCACATATGGTCAAGTTGCGATTACACAAAAATATGATCCACATATAGAACCACCAACAGACCTTAAAATAACCGATCAAAATGATAAAGAAATCGATGAAGCAACATACACATACAACGCTTCCGAAAATAAGATTGTAATAACGCCCGGTACTAACTTGCCGCGTTCTACGAAATTAAAAGTCACTTATAAGGCTAAAGTAAAAGAAGAAGCGGCAGAAGGAGCCTATGTTATAGCTCAAGCGACAGTAGCTGGGAATTATAGTACGGGTGATACAGTCAATCAAACATCAAATGAAGTGAAAGTTTCTATTATTGGTGTGTTGAAATTTAATTCTGCACCTGAAATAATCGACTTCGGTGAAAAACTGACAATTTCGCCAAGAACTAAAACGTATCGTCCAATCAAAGTTGATACGCCTTTAACAGTAAAAGATAATCGTCCACTGTCGAGAAACCCTTCGTGGACAATGACAGCAAAAATAAAGGAGCCGCTAACAGGGAAGGACTATAAGGATTCCACATTAAAAGGATTCCGTTACCGCTATGGTGAAAATGTTTCAAACCTTACTGAGGATGCTTCTGTACAAATTTATAAAGAGAAAACAAAAAACAGAGAAGTAGTCAATATTTCTGAAAAATGGCAACCAGAAGGGGACGGGCTTTATTTAGAGGTACCAGCAGGAACCGCGAGGGCTGATGTTTATACAGGATCGATAACGTGGGCACTTCACGATGTACCGCTGAATGAATAAATCTCTTTGATTTAAGCTAGGCTTTGTCGAGAGAGAGCAACTCTATACTGAACAGAGGTCATAAGCGATGCGAAAAATGACAGTTCTTTACTCAACAGACATTCCGGACAAGTGCTTATGTGCTATCAACTAAAAAATTCAAAAACATGGGATTGGTGATAGTGACAATCCCATGTTTTTTGTTTTAAAGGGTGACTAGGCAAATGAATAAGAAGCTTTTTTCAAAATATGCTCAAAAGTGAACAAAGATTGATTTGCATCTTCACCAGAAGGATTCCCCCTTAATAACATCAATCAGCGCGGATGAAAAAACCCCTTTTTGGATGGAATTATTTTGGATAAATAGTCGAGAAATCATCCTTGGTAATAGGGCTGTTGCAAGTAATACAGAAGTGATACCTTCACTAATTCCGGGGTCATATCATTACAAGATTCAAATAGTTTTCAATAATACTTGTTGAAAACCATTTACATAAAATGGTAATTTTGAACTCTTTGTTTCAAAACCCTCATTATCAAATTATTCCGAGAAATTAACAAAGATTGATTTTTATTATTTTGTAAAATGCGTTACAGTTGGTAACTGTAAAAGAAGAAAAGCAAAAATAGATATAAAAAAGAAAAAAAAGGAAGGTGCGAAAGTGAAGAAAACAGTGGTTTGGGTGATGACCTTTATCTTAATCTTTTCAGGGCTGACTGTATCAGTAGCGGAAATGCCTGTCGCTAATTCGACGGAGCGGGGAACCGAATGTGAGGAACAGCTAGAGTCTGACAGCGAAGAAAATCTAGCAACTCAATGTGAGGGGAATTCAGCAACTGAAGAAGAGAAACAGCCAGAGTCTGAAAGTGAGGCAGATCTAGCAACTGAAGAAGAGAAACAGCCAGAGCCTGAAAGTGAGGCAGATCTAACAACTGAAGAAGAGGAACAGCCAGAGTCTGAAAGTGAGGCAGATCTAACAACTGAAGAGGAGAAACAGCCAGAGTCTGAAAGTGGGAAAGATCTAACAACTGAAGGAGAGGAACAGGAAGAATCCGAGAGTGAAGAAAATCTAGCAAATGCATGTGAGAGCCAGCCAGAGTCTGAAAGTAAGGAAAATCTGGCAATTGAAGGAGAGGAGCAGCTAGAGTTTGGCAGTGAAGACAATCCAGAAATAGATTGTGAGGAACAAGAAGAGCCTGAAAGTGAAGAAAATTTAGAAATTGAATGTACGGAAGAGTTTTACAGTGGAGAAGGCCTAGTAACTGAAAGTGAAGAACCGCTAGGGTTAGACAGCGAAGAAAAACTAGTAACTGAAGATGAGGAACAGCCAAAGTTTAACAGCAAAGAAAAGCTGGCACCTAATTGTAAAAGACCAAGAATATGGTCTACTAAAATCCGCGATATTGATTTTTCAGCTTTGGATGATTCTAAGAATGAATTAGATGAATTTACACAAGTATTTACAAATACGGGGCTTGAATTTCCATCAGGTGAGAAAAACGGCAGAACTTATTACATGTACTTTGGGGATCTTAACAATAAGCGGCCGGTGAACTCATTGGTAGGTGAAACTTATCGTGATTATGATGATGACTGGTCACGTCCATTGCCTGCCATGGATCAAGCACTTAACAGTATAGGAAATACTTATTATGTACAAGCACAAAATTTTTCAGTAGCGACAGCTCTAGCCCAAAATCCAACTTTACCAAATGGTATCGTATCATATTATTTTGGAAATGGGATAGCTAGTAAACACCCTAATGGTAATGGACTTGTGATTGCTCACGCAAGTACTAAAAGCCATATAGCAACGTTTCAATCTGGAGCCATGCCACTTTTAAAACTATATAAAAATGAAAAGACACATGAATTGATTGGCTATACAGTTGTAATGAATGGTATGGACGTAGATGGCTATGTAAAAATTAAAATGAGTCCGGTGAGAGGTACAGAAGGGCGTATTAATGTTAGTATGAAATATTTGAAAAAAAGCGATACGTATCCCCTTACAACTCTTGCTTATTCAGTGCATATGGATGTTGGCATGCGGCATGAGAATACTAAGCTATATTCTCTAGGGAATCATGAGGGATTCTACTTTAATGAGGAGAACATGGGAGACGGTGACAACTATCGTCTTACTTTCTTCCGTGATGGTTATACGAATCATCCAACGGCATTTAGTACAATTCAAAGAAGCCCGAGTAACAAACCATTCCATATGTATTTTCAGACATTGAGTTCTTCAAACAGACCTGTGTATGATCCTGGTAAGGATGCTATGTACGATCTTAAACCTGATCCAGGATGGGCAGTAAGGTGGGATCATATAAATCAAAAGCCTGGCGATGTTAGAGAAGTAAATCTAGAGCTTGCGGTAACTGACGGATCGGGTGTTGCACCAGAGAAAGGTCCGCCAGTGATTCAATTAGACAAAGATGGTGAATATACAGATAATGGTTATCGTATGACAGGGACATGGAAAGATCCAGATAGTGAGTATGTCAGTCTATTTTATATAATTAGTGGCAGTAGTTATCATCAAATCGGAGAATTTAAAAATTCGAATCTAAATACTGATGTTCCGTGGGAGTACACAGTTCCAATTAAGCAGGTAGAAAAGGGGCTAGATCACGAGATTATGGTATATGCGGTGGATGATGATTCCAACCTGTCTAATTTTGAATCGATGAAAATCCGCCCAACATTAACCATTACAGAAAGAGTTTTTGGTAAAGATGGTCAAGTGCCTACAGAAATCGCACCGAATGAAACATTAAACTATGAGATTTTAGTAGATTCCGGTTATATCGCGAAAGATAAAGGCACATATGGACAAGTTACGATTACACAAACATATGATACACATTTAAAACCACCAACAGACCTTAACGTAATCGATGAAAATGGTCAAAAAATTGGCACGGCCACCTATAATGCTTCTACAAAAGTGATTGAAGCAAAACTAGATGCTGGTACGCCACGCTCTAAGAAAGTAAACGTTACGTTTAAAGCTGAAGTAAAAGACGATGCGGCAGAAGGAGAGTTTATTGTAGGTCAAGCAACAGTATCAGGGAAATACAGTACTGGCGATGAAGTCAATAAGACATCAAATGAAGTGAGAATCACCATTATTGGTAGCATTGGCGTATTGGAATTCGTTTCTGCGCCTCAAGTGATTGACTTTGGCAAAAAACTGGCGATTTCACCTAAAAATAAAACGTATCATCCCATCAATCCTGACACGCCTTTAGCAGTAAAAGATAATCGTCCACTGACGAGCAACCCGTCTTGGACAATGACAGCAAAATTAGATACGCCGTTAACAGGGAGTACGACAGGCTCTAAATTAGATAGCTTGCGTTACAGCTATGATGGAAATATTTCGATTCTTACTGAGGATGCTTCCGTACAAATTTATAAAAAGAAAACAGAAAACCGTGAAGTAGTCAATATTTCTGAAACATGGCAACCAGACGGGGACGGACTTTATTTAGAAGTAGCAGCAGGAACCGCGAGGGCTGATGCTTATACAGGATCGATAAAGTGGGTACTGCAGAATGTACCTATAAATGAAGAATAAACCAGTCATATTTTGATAATTTAAGCTATATCAAAAAGAAAATTAAATAATTCAAAAGCATGGGATTGTACTTTTAACAGTCCCATGTTTTTGTGTTTTAGGATGAACTGGTGGAGACAATGGAACGTAATTGATTTGTGAAAATACTTGAAGGATATGTGTTGATGGAATTTAATAGGGTGGGATTTGAAAAACGAAACAAAAACAACTAACCTCATGGCGTCCTAGAAGCTTTAATCAATGAATTTTGACAGTCCTTGCAGTAATTATTTTTCCTTTTATTTGGGTTTCTTACAGCTAGTATTATTAGCACGATTATAAATAATGTTAAAACTAATAAAAATATCGGAATGGCCAATGGGGGATGAGGAGTGATGTGTTATCATTCCTTACTAACGATTTATTCCTTTTCAAATTGAAAAATATCTTGATTGATCATTGCGTGAAAGTATTGATCCATTTCTTTTGCTGAAACTTCTTTTCTATTTTGTAACCACCATGCACTTAACGTTGTAAGGACACCTGAGTGGAATTCAATAATCAACTCAGATGGTATCGTATGATTTTTACAAATGCGTTGTAATTCTTCATTTTCTTGTTTCTTCATTTCACGAGCTTGATAAGCCATAAAGTTAATAAATTGTTCATCATCCATTTGCGACTCTATTATTTTACCAATCTCTTTATGACGTAAGAATTGTTCTGTTGCTTGAAATGGCTTCGTTAATCGATCTAAAAGTGGTATGGTCAATGCTTCTTCTAGAGTTTGTTTAAGACCAAATTCCAATAATGCATTTTTATCCTCAAAATGTTGATAAAATGTTGTACGGTGTACCATTGCGCGATCACAAATTTGATTAATAGTAATGGCACTATATTTTTGTTTTGGTTGGGTCATTAATTCAAATAACGCTTCCCACAATAATTTATGTGTACGTCTAATACGTAAATCTAGCTGCCTCTCATTACTTTTCATCTACACTTCTCCTATTCTGTAGTTTATTTATACAACTGTTGAAAATTGATTCTGCCTATTTATTCTACAAATGTATATTATATTACGTGTGAACTTTTGTATACACATGTATTAATAGTCAAGACGACAGGAGGAAAGTTAGTAAATGAATATGACGACTACGAGTTCTACAAGTAGCAAAGTTGATCATTCTACTATTAGACATAAGCCAATAATCATCGCATTAATGTTAGGTGCAATGGTCGCGCTTTTAAACGAAACATTACTTGGTAATGCTTTAACTGTACTAATGAGAGAGTTTGATGTAACAGCTCCAACCATTCAATGGCTTTCTACAGCCTACATGTTAGTTGTGGGCGTTTTAGTACCGATTACAGCATTACTTCAACAATGGTTCACAACAAGACAAATGTTCTTAACCGCCATGATTACATTTTTAGTCGGTACATTGATTGCCGGGGGTGCACCGACGTTTGCTATTTTATTAATCGGCCGTATTGTCCAAGCAATCGCCACTGGATTAATTTCGCCATTACTAATGAATACAATTTTAATAATTTGTCCACCTGAAAAACGTGGTGCCACAATGGGCTTAATGGCACTTGTTATGATGTCTGCTCCAGCAATTGGCCCGACATTATCGGGAATCATCGTTGATTCTCTTGGCTGGCGCTGGTTATTCTACCTTGTTATACCGATAGCCATCATTTCGACTTTAATTGGAATGAAGTATCTTCAAAATGTCTCTGAGATAACACGACCAAAAGTGGATTATGTATCGATTCTTTTATCAACATTAGGTTTCGGTGGTTTTGTGTATAGCTTTAGTTCTTCAGGAGATTTAGGATGGTCAGATCCGAAAGTTTATGTCACTTTAATGATTGGGGTTATAGCGTTAGTCATTTTTGTTGTCCGTCAATTAAAAATAGATCATCCAATTTTAGAACTACGCGCCTTTAAATTTCCAATGTTTACTTTATCAGTTGGGTTAATATTCATCGTTATGATGTCCATGTTCTCAACGATGACATTATTACCGATGTTTTTACAAATGGTGTTACTTGTGACAGCCTTTAAATCAGGGCTCATCATGCTACCAGGAAGTATTATTAGCGGCATCATGGGACCGGTTGCAGGTATGCTATTTGATAAATTAAGTCCAAAGATTATTATCATCCCAGGTATTGGGTTAGTAGCCTTTGCGATTTGGTTGTTCAGTGGCATTAACCCAGAAACAACATTAACGCAAATTATTTTGATGCACAGCCTATTAATGGTTGGCCTCATGTTTGTCATGACAGTACAAACATATGGATTAAATCAATTGACACCAGAGTTTTATCCACACGGTACAGCGATCTTTAATACGTTATCGCAAGTAGCTGGTGCAATAGGAACGGCTATATTTATATCTAAAATGACGACCGGCACAACTAAATATATGGAAAGCTCGGCAAATCCAATGGACCCAGTTGAAAAGGTAAATGGTTTAACAACCGGTTTCCAGGGTGCATTTACGCTTGGGTTAGTCTTTATAATTGTTGCCCTCGTAGTATCATTTTTCTTAAAAGGACAGAAAAAGAAAGTAAAAGCCACTCAGATTTTAGAAAATTAAAAGATTTGTATGAGCTACTAATCAAACAGGTCCGTGACCAAAATTTGTGAAAATGTAGGCCGTATTGAAAGAGGGGATGTATCGTTAATCTGATACATCTCTTTTTCTATTTAACGGGGATTTATGTAGGGAAATCAGGTAAATCCTATTGTCAATAAATGCTCTAAAACAAGTAGAAATTGATTTTACTAGTTTATAACGCACAAAAAAGGGTATCCAATTAATGGGTATCTATTTATTTCGAAATAATAATTGCTGAAATTGAGAAATGAGTTGCTATTTAGGAAATGACGCTTTCGCTATCAGAGCATGTGCTGAAAACGCATCGATTTATCGATTATCAAAATTTTCATGAAAGTGTGCAAAAGTTGATTTGCATCCTTCTATTAAAGGTCTTACGATGTCTAAAGAATAACCTCGGGTTGACCTAACTCGATCACAAGTAAAGATGGATGTTAACAACGTTTAAACTTCTCAATAAAGGGTATCTATTTTATGGGAACCTATCTGTTGAGGAATAGAAAGGGAGTTACTAAATGAAAAAAATAAGCTTACTGTTAACGATCTTCTTCTTAGCCTTTTCTCAATTATCTTTAAGCTTTCAATCTGTTCATGCGATAAGCAATAGTGAAAGCAGAAGTCATGCCAACACGGAAGCTAAACGGATGAATCTGGACAATGAAAAGATTTCTTTGAATGATGATGAGGTGGATAGTGGATCACTGAACAATAGTGATAATGATTTTGACATTAGAGATATTGGCCTTGGTGTGATCATTATAGGATATGATGATGATCAAACAAAGGATGTTGTTATTCCAAGTGAAATCAATGGTAAACCAGTTATAGAAATAGGCTATGAAGCATTTTCTGACAAACAGCTTACAAGTGTAACGATTCCGTCAAGCGTGACAACCATAGGAGGACATGCATTTTCCAACAATCAATTAACCAGTATAGCAATACCCTCAAGTGTGACTACAATAGAAATGGGTGCATTTTCTAATAATCAATTAACAAATATAGAAATACCCCCAAGCGTGACAACAATAGAATCGTATGTATTTTCAACGAATCAATTAAGGAATATAGCAATACCCTCAACTGTGACAACAATAGGAAACTATGCATTTTCCGATAATCAATTAACAAGTGTAGAAATACCTTCAAGCGTGACAACAATAGGCTTGTCTGCATTTCGGAGTAATCACTTAACAAGCTTACATATACCCTCAAGCGTTACAGCGATAGGAAGCTATGCATTTTCCGATAATCAATTAACAAGTATAAAAATACCTTCAAGTGAGACAAAGATAGGAAGCTATGCGTTTGCCAATAATCAATTAGCAAGTATAGAAATTCTCTCAAGCGTGACAACAATAGGATGGCGTATGTTTGATTTGAACCCATTAGATTTTGTAACTTCTCAAGGCGTATATGATTTCCTTCAACGTCAGCAGCTAGCGCTTATGATTGATTGTGTATTACAACTAACAGAAGATGCATCATTTTAGGATGTACCGAAAAGCTACGCGACTACTCAAATGAAGGTCCTTACTTTTGACTTAGCGCCATGAGGCGAAGATGCCGTTCCGTCGCACCAGCAGGCCATGACATTGTGCTAGGTGATGGAAATGTTAATTTCAAGAGAGATGTATCGTATGCTTGGTACATCTCTCTTTTAGTGTAAAGAAAATGGCTTATATGCTATTTATTGGTAAATAATACTGGAAGTCCCAGACTTAATTGTGTAAGCTATTATTAAGAAACCTTTTATCATAAATTTGTAACTATCTTCATATAGTAACAGCAAGCCTATGAAAGGAGTCGTTATGATGCGCATGCCGGCACTACCTAAAAAGAAGTCTCCTCCAAGGGAAGCACCAAGGTCATGGTGGAAAGTTGTAAAAGCGTATTTATCCAGAGGAAGGTTTTACCGCATACCGCCTCGGAAATGATAGATGGGCATTGAATGTTCGATGCAAAAAAAGTCGCCTTCATAGCGACTTTTTTTATCTTCATTCAGTTAGAAGACTCCCACCTCTGACAGTGTGAGATGAATATAGATGTGTTTCCTTTTAGTGGGTGTCCAAACACCTACTGAATTAGAGGAACCCAGTCTAAGAATGCCACGTCCTGTGGCAACGACTGAGTGACCAACTTCATATTGCTGATGCTACGTTAGCACTGCGCTTTCGCACAGAAAACATTTGTTGGCCTAAGCCTCCGGCGGATGTCACGGATTTTCAAAGGAATGAAAAAAGGATGTTAGCCTAAAACCTTTGCATCCTGCAAAAACGGCTAACTGACCTGCATCGTGCAGGCCTGAGCACAATTCAAAATCCGGACGCATTGTTTATCTGCGCGTCAGCGGCAATTACGCCAAGGCGAAATTGAGTTAGATCTGTTCATTTTCTAATAGAAAAGTATTTTTTGTTGGACCAATTAAATACAGCTCATGCATAGCTCGAGTGAGTGCCACATACAGTAGTTTTCGATCAACCTTCGTATCGTAGAAAGGTGTATCGAAGGCAGCTACGATGACAGCATCAAATTCAAGCCCCTTTGCTAAATGACTCGGAACAACGAGCAATAATTCCTGATTAATGGATTCATTTTCAGTTAAAAGCTGAGAAGCAATTTTCTTGTCTTTTAAGGCTTGCTGCATTGAAATCGCCTCTGCAGTCGTTTTACAAATTAAAGCAATGGAATGATGTCCATTAGCTCGAATGGCATCAAAAATCTCTTTAATTTGCAGGGCATCAAATGATGGAGCCTCTATATAGGTAGGGACATTGCCATGCCGAACTACCGGCTCTACTAATGGAAGCTGTTCATCCATTTGCGCTAAAACCTTGTTCGCTACCTCCATAATTTCAATGGTTGTTCGATAGCTTTTTTGAAGTGTTCTAAAGCTTGCTCTAGGAAATAGATCTTGGACAGGTTCCCAGGCAGTAAGGGAACGATAGCTGTGAATCCCTTGCGCTAAATCACCGACCATCGTAAACATATCTGTCTCCAGCCCAGCTTTTAAAGCAGCAAGCTGAAATAAACTATAGTCCTGTACTTCATCTATAAAGACGACTCGCATTTTCCATTCATCAGGAATGCCCTTTAAGCGAGCTTGTAAATAATAAAGGGCAGCTAAATCTTCAAGCGCCCATCGCTCTTTAGCGTGTGCCTGTAAAAATTGCTGTTGCTCAAGATAATGCCATTCCGGTGCAAGCTCTGCTAACAGCTCAGCATTTGTTAGAAGGGAGCGATAGAGAGTCTTGATGTTATATTTAGAAAAGCGTCGCATATAAACAGTTGCTGTTGACTTTGCCTCTTTTTCAATGGCAGGAATGCGCTCATCACGCTCATCAATAAACTTCGTGACAACCCGACGACGTTTTTCATCATCACGGAATCCATCAAGTGCTCTGCCAAGTGCTTCATCATATTTTTTATGGAGCGTAATTAAAATAGCGTGTTTCTTTTGACGCGCATGGCTTGCTAGCACTTTTTTAATATGTGCCAGTCGTTTTTCAATCGGCATATAAGAAAATTCATATAAAAATAGCTTCTTTAAATGGGAGGCGCGCATAATGCAATATTTTTCAATGAACACATCCTCAAATTGATTGGCAATTTCCTGCTCAATCTTTTGAACGTAGCGCTCGATGACATCACGATAATAAAGAGAGCCCTTCATTTCAGATATCCAAGAAGCTACCTGTTGGGGTTCACCTGCAACAAGCGATTCTAACTGCTCGTTAGGGTTTTGGAGTTTCAGTTTTAGCTTAGTCGCAGCTAGAACGTAATCGCTAAAGGTTGTTTGACAAATTTTATCGACACCAAGCTCTGGCAAAACATCTCCAATATAATCGATAAATAACTTATTCGGTGCTAAAATCATGAGCTGCTCAGGGTTAAAATGCTCGCCCATTGTATAGAGGAAGTACGATATTCGGTGTAGAGCGATGGTTGTTTTTCCACTACCAGCAGCACCCTGTACGATAATCGGCTGACGAAGATGTGCTCGTATAATTTCATTTTGTTCTTTTTGAATAGTGGAGACGATTTCTGTCAAACGCACATCGGCTTTTCCAGCTAACGCTTCCTGCAGTAATTCATCGTTTGTTGTTAAATCAATATCCCGAATATCAAGCAATTCACCATCTTGGATTTTATATTGTCGTTTGGCAAATAGGTGTCCCTTATGGATTTCTCCACGAACATCATATTCCATATCCCCGAGGCGACCATCATAATAAACGTTTGCTACCGGTGAACGCCAATCGACGATAATCGGCTCATGCGTTTCTCGATGAAACAAAGACGTTTTTCCGATATAAAGAAACTCTTCAGGATCTCCAGTCTTTTGAAAATGAATTCGGGCAAAGTATGGCTTTTTTTGAATAGCCTCTAAGCCTTCCTTTTGGTTCCGAGCCATTTCAAAAAAACGAGCATTTGCCAAAATATTATTGTAGCCCAAACTTGAATCTAAATAATCAAGATCCGCCATCGACTTACGAATATTCTCCTGAGCAGATTGCAAACCTCTTTGCGATTCATTTAAAATTTGCTGCATGTAATTTTTAGTGTAAGCAAGCCGCTCCACTTCAGCCTGAAAATCTGGATGTTGTGCAGTCATTTTTTAGCACCTCCTAATTACTTACGATGTTTTAATAAAACTTTTTGAAGAGAAAAGTAGACCCTAGCTCAAAGCCGAATCCGGACACAATGACGCCTAGGTATAATTAATGTAGATTCTCATACTACTATATATAATATTTACCAGCAAGTGAAATTGTAATAGGCTTATTTAAGGAAGAACAAGAGAACTTGAATGATAGAAAATCGCTCCATCAACTAAAGGTGAGCGAACTAGGAGGTTATTAGATTGGAAATTTTTGCTCATAGAGGCGTTTCGGCACATTACCCTGAAAATACAATGGCTGCTTTTACAGCCGCATCAAAGCTTCCGATTACAGGCATTGAGCTAGATGTTCATTTAACAGCAGATAGGGAGTTAGTCGTTATTCATGACGAAAAAATCGACCGCACATCAAACGGCTCTGGCTACGTAAAAGACTACACGCTACAAGAGCTGCGTGCATTTGATTTTGGCTCATGGTTTTCAGCTGAATTTGAAGATGAAAGCATTCCAACTCTAGGAGACGTATTAGAACTGTTTGCAGGCACAAATCATCGCATTAACATCGAGCTCAAAACCGATGTATTCCCATATGACGGGATAGAAGCCCTTGTGATTAGAGAGATTGCTGCCTATCAAATGACAGAAAGAGTGATTATATCCTCCTTCAATCATGAATCAATTCAAATCATCTCGCAAAGAGCGCCATATATCGAAAAAGCGGCCCTATTTGCAGAAATCTTAGTAGACTTTACCGGCTATACAGCCCAAATCCCAGCAAACGCTATACACGTCAACCTACCTACAGCGCTTCGAAGATCTGTCCAAGAAGCACTAAATGAAGGAACGAATGTCCGTGTATATACAGTAAATGACGTCGATAACGCAAAACAATTACAGCAGCTCGGCGTACAGGGGATATTTACAGATGACCCGGAGAAGATCTTAGCTACGTTGATAGGGTAGAATGGCTGGAACGTGGCTGGAGTGGAGTGGCGAAATGAAGAGCTAAGGTGAAGGAAAGAATCGGCGAAGTGATGGATAGAGAAGCTAAAGTATTAGAACCGGCAAAGTGATGGATAGAACCGTCGAAGTCGTGGATAGAACCGCTCAAAACGTGGATAGAGTCGTCGAAGTCGTGGATAGAACCGCTCAAAACGTGGATAGAGTCGTCGAAGTCGTGGATAGAACCGCCCAAATCGTGGATAGAGTCGTCAGAGCGACGGAAAGAAGAAGCGAATCGACGGATAGAAATCAGAGCGACGGAGGGAAGAGCCGAATCGACGGATAAAAAGACGAGAGCGACGGAATGAAGAGCCAAGGCGATTGGTAGAAATCAGAGCGACGGAAAGAAGAGCCGAATCGACGGATAAAAAGACGAGAGCGACGGAAAGAAAAGCCAAGGTGACGGATAGAAATCAGAGCGACGGAAAGAAGAAGCGAATCGACGGATAAAAAGACGAGAGCGACGGAAAGAAGAGCCAGAGCGACGTATAGAAATCAGAGCGATGGAAAGAAGAGCCAAGGTGACGTATAGAAATCAGAGCGACGGAAGGAAGAAGCGAATCGGCGGATAGAGAATCAAAAGATATGGATAGCTGTGCCCAAATCGTGAATGGAACCATCAAGTCGTGGATAGACTCTCTGAAATCGTGGATAGAACCATCAAAGTCGTGGATAGCCCCGCCGAAATCGTGGATAGAACCATCAAAATCGTGGATAGACTTGCCGAAATCGTGGATAGAACCATCAAAATCGTGGATAGACTCGCCGAAATCGTGGATAGAACCATCAAAGACGTGGAAAGCCCCGCCCGAATCGTGGATAGGACCACAAAATCAACGGATAGCCCCACGAAAATCCGCAGAAAGCCGTTATTCATAGACTTTTCGGATTTAACGCGCTGAGGGTGCGCAATTCAGTGCGTTAAATCCCAGTATGAAAAGAGTATAGTAAGCAATTAAGTTATTACCACTTAACGCGATTCTCTTCGATACTGCCTAGCATTTGCTTGATGACAAGTGTTTCGCCATTGTCTAGTAATACGGTGCCGTCGTAGTAGCCAAACATTTGGTGTACTTCAGATTTTACGAGGCCAGCTTTTGTGACGGCAACACGCTCGTAGAATGGGGAGAATGTTAATGAAACTTGGTTCGTGAATTTAGTTTTAATTTTCCACCGTTGCATTAAATCCTCTTGATTATAATTGAACAGTACATCTTCATGTATTTTTGTCATTTTGCCTTCAACGAAAACAGCATTTTCGGTCATTCCAGTGCCGTCTGTCCATTTACCTCCTAAGTTGAGTCCGATTCGTCTGCCTCGAACTCGCTGTGAGGCCATTCCCCAAGTCCATGTGGATTGACGCGGCCAAACGCCACGACTGTATTCTAGTACAGAGAAGTTTTCCTCAGGAGAAAATGTAAAGCGGCGAGCACCAATTGACACAAAACCAGAAGTAGGAAGTGTGTGATGCTTCCCTGTAAATTGGAATGTTTTACGGTTCCAAGGGATGACTACATTCAATGACTCGTCTGTAGGCGGATGTTGAATGATAAGCTTTGCACATAAAGTATCTCCATCAAAGTCTGGGATCGAAACGGATAGCTGGGTTTCATTTTGTACATATGTCATATCGATCATCATTTCACTATTTTTGAAGGTTACTGAATCTAGCACCTGTGTTGGCATTTTTAATTTTCCGCCCAATGGAACTATAATTGTTTTTTCAAAGTAGCGCTGTGTTTCATATTCGAGGAAATAGACGAAGCAGACCGCTGCGTAGTCTAGATGGCTAATAGTAGCAGAGAAGATAATCTCATCACCGTAGACACACCAATAATTCCATTTCTTTTTGCGCATGATATGGCCACTTAAATTGCTGTTTATAAGAGGTTTGCGTGCAAATCCGATGGCAGCTGGATTTAAATTGCCTTTTTTATCGCATAAAAGAGTAGGTTGTATAATTTCTTTCTCAGCATGCTGCTTCACATTCAACATCCCTTCTGATCATAAAATAAATATCTATAATTCCTTACCCTTATTGTAGCAAAAACTAGCAAAGATAGTGCCAAATAAGACCACTTTCGACATTTTTATGAATAAGGACCTAGCTAATAGAAAGATCCCTTTATACATATGTTGAACATAAGGAGGGTGAGTGTGGCAAAAATGTATAACAGACAGGCCGCTGTGCAGTATGCGAACTTGTGGTGGAACAGGCGTAATCCAGCGTTTCCGAATTTTACTGTTGATTGTACGAACTATATATCTCAATGTTTACTTGCGGGGGGAGCGCCTATGCGGGGGGCTCCAAACAGAGGGAAAGGTTGGTGGCTTCAGCATGGGAATTGGAGCTTTAGCTGGTCGGTGGCACATTCCCTTAGATGGTATTTGGAAGGCTCAACGACTGGGTTAAAGGGAAGGCGGGTTCAGTCTGCCGAAGAATTAGAGCTTGGAGATATTATTTTTTATGATTTTCAAGGGGATGGGAGAGTTGACCATTCTGTCATTGTGACTAGTATTCAAAATGGTATTCCTTATGTTAATGCACACACTTCAGATAGTATTAATCGATCTTATTTTTATGAAGATTCCACAGCCTATACGCCAAGCATGACTTATTATTATATTCATATTGATGATAGTTTTGCTTAAAGTGATAGTAGTTTTAAAGCCCATCATTTTATGATAATGTGAAGGAGGATATATAAATTTAATACTAGCAGTGTTATAGAAGGAGATATGAGTATATGAGTGAACAAGTTTTATCTGTAAGGGATGCGATTATTGAGCGTCGTTCTATTAAAAAATTTAATGGCCAGCCAGTAGAGCGTGAAGATTTAATGGCTATTATTGACGATGCGGTATGGGCACCGAATCACGGTAATCGTGAGCCTTGGCGTTTAGTCGTTGCTTGTGGTGAGGAGTTATCGGCTCTTCATAATTTATTGCGTGATATAGCGATACCAAAATGGCAGGAACTTTCAAGTGAAGATTTAGCGAAGCAAATGACGAAATTCACATTACCAGGCGGTTATGCATTTGTAATCGTTCCAGAGGATGCACGACAAAAAGAGCGATTAGAAGATTACGGAGCGGCAAGTATTTTTATTCAAAATATTCAATTGCTAGCTTGGGATAAAGGAATCGGTTCATGCTGGAAAACTCCTGGTTTCCTTGATAATCCGAAATTCCGTGAAGCCCTAAAGGTTCAGCCGGGTGAGCGTGTGATTGCGATGCTACAAGTTGGTTATTTTGATGAAGCACCAAAAGGGAAAGAACGTAAAAAATCAGCAGAAATCGTTACGGTTTTTGGAGAATAACATAGCAAAATCCCCTCGTTAAAATAGACGAGGGGATTTCTTTGCTTTATTTTTGTAATTCAGCAACCTCAAATAAATAATCACTTAAAACACGTAAGCCTTTATCGAAGTTTTCTAAATGGAAGTGCTCATTTGGTGCATGGAAGTTTTCACTTGATAAGCCGAAGCCCATTAGCACTACTGGTAATTCTAAAATTTCATCAAAGGCAGCGACGATAGGGATGGATCCTCCGCCACGTGTGTAAGCAGTTGGTACATTATATACTTTTTCGTATGAGCGACCGGCAGCTTGGATAAATGGATGATCAAATGGTGTTAAGAATGGACGTCCTTTATCAAATTCAGAAATCGTCACTTCAACGCCAGTTGGTTTATGTTTTTCAATATGCGCTTTTAAAAGTGCTACAATTGCATCTGGCTCTTGATTTGGCACAAGACGGCATGTGATTTTTGCGCTAGCCTCAGCAGGAAGCACTGTTTTAATGCCTTCGCCAGAGAAGCCTCCAAATACACCATTGACCTCTAATGTTGGGCGCGCCCAAGTGCGTTCTAAATAAGAATAACCAGCTTCACCGAATAATTCCTTCACGCCAACTTCTTCTTTCACGGATTCTTCATCAAAACCAAGTGCACGGTAAGCTTCACGTTCTTCTTCCGTTAATGGTAAAACGTTGTCGTAGAAACCCTCTACTTGAATTGTTCCATGCTCATCACGGAAAGAGGCTAAAATGTCAGCTAATGCATGAATAGCGTTTTGTACACCGCCACCGTAAAGACCAGAGTGAAGGTCACCTTTAGCACCACGAACATCAATTTGAACCCCTGTTAAGCCACGTAAACCATAGCATACAGCAGGCTTACCAGGACCATATAAACCTGTATCAGAGATCAAAATTAAGTCTGCAGCTAGTTTCTCTTTATGTTCTTCAACATAGGCAGGAAGGTTAGGGCTACCAATCTCTTCTTCACCTTCATAGATGAACTTCACGTTCACTGGTAAAGTGCCAGTTGTCGCAAATAATGCTTCAATCATTTTCAGGTGCATAAACACTTGTCCTTTATCGTCACTAGCACCGCGAGCAAACAATTTGTTGTCACGAATCGTAGGGTTGAATGGCTCTGTTTCCCATAAATTTAATGGGTCAACAGGCTGTACATCGTAATGACCATAAAATAGAATAGTTGGTTTACCCTCGGCGTGTAACCAATCAGCATAAACAACAGGGTGACCTGCAGTTTGCGTAATAGAGATATTCTCAAGATTTAGCTTTTTAAAAGCGTTCGCTAGCCACTCTGCGGCATTTTGTATATCGCCCTTATGCTCAGATAAAGAACTAATACTTGGAATACGTAAAAATTCATTTAATTCATTTAAGTGTGCCTCGCGATGTTCTGTGAAATACGCATCTAACTGCTGTACATTTATCATTTAGCATCCCTCTTTTCAAATATTTCGATAATAGAAATAGTATAGCATAATGTGGTTGGGGAATCTTGCTATAGCAATGGTTTCTAACGTTTTTGATGATTAGCCCCACTAGCCTGTAAAGTTTGGTTGAATACCGAAACAGATTTTTCCTCTAACTCTTTTAAAACATGATCATGAATTTAGTAAATCATCCGCACATATCATTTTAGTAAACTTGAAAGATGAGGTGGATTATTGGAGGTTAAATTTTATGAATCAGATGATCTCTTGGGATTAGAAAAGAAAGTGAATGATGCCATTAAAAATGCAAAAAGTCACGAAGTTAACAATATAGTATTCAGTTATCATCAACCTACAGAAACAGCAAATGAATTATATATTGTGATGATAGTATTCGAGTGCTGAATTGGTAATGACAATACATTCCAGTTGCACTATTATATATATAGGTATTTTGGAGGTGTTAATGATTTTTGAGATGAATGATGTAGAAGTGGAAATTTTGGAAGAAGTTAAAAATGGAAGAAAAGAAATTCTTTTTCCTAAGAAAACTAAAGATATATCGAAAGAAGAAATACAAGGGACATTTATGTTGAAAAGCTTCGGGTAGATACATGGGGAAGACTATTCAGATGAAGATAAACTTGGGTATGTGAAGGTAACGTTAACAGATAAAGGTAAGTATTATTTTATGTCTGAGGAAGAAATTGAAAGTTGTGTTTCAGCAAAGTTGAAGAATACATAAAACATAAGAAGGAAGGATTTATTATGGAAGAAACCCCACATAAAAAACGTCCAGTTCATGATAATAACGTGATTAAAAAAGGAATAGTTATTGCTAGCATTATATTATGTTACTGTGTAATTGCTGTTATCTATTCGCTTTTCTTATATGGAAAAATCGAGTGGTCTCTATTATTTTTAGCATTATGTATGATTTATTTAATAGAAGTTGCTAACACCAATAAAAAATTAATTAAAAAGAACTTCAATAAACAAATATGAAGGCATATATGCCTTACTCCTAGCAGGGGAAGGCTTTTTCTTTTATCGATAAGAAAACGTGTTGAAAGAAGTTAAAAAAGACCACCTATAAATAGACGGTCTTGTTACTACTTACCAAATGAAAGGGATTAGTTTTTTAGTTGTCTGTTTATATAATGTAAATGGTTCTCCGTACTTGTTTTGTAGGTAATCATCAGATTTTGGGATATAGCCAAAAATAAATACTAAGAATAAACCTAGAGGAATTAGCAAACTGTACATATTGTTAGAGATTAGCGCTAAGCCTAGTACCCAAAGGCAATCTCCGAGATAATTAATATGAATCGCATATTTAAATAAACCGCCTGTATATAGTTTACCTTTGTTTTTAGGATTGTCTTTAAACGGTTTTCTAAGTAACTCTGAAACTGTGTTTAACATACTGCCCCCTAAAAATAATATCCAGCCTATAATAAGTAGTGTTAAGTTTGGATCCTGGTTACTAGTAATCATTAAAATGGGGAAACCTAAATAATAAATCCCAAATGCTAGACTATTCATGATGGCTTCTTGCCATGCAATACCCCTAGGCAACCATATAAACATCATAGCTGTTAATCGTAAAGCTGTAATAATTAAAGCAATAAAAAGCCCTAGTGAAATGCCTGATTTGTCATATGTAATGAAAAGTAAATAATAGGCAATGATTAAATAGATAATCTCAGTAACTAAAATTAAAATCTTTTCTTTTATCGTTGACTTGTTAATACCATACATGTAAGATCCTCCTTCATTTTTTATTTGATGGGGAAATATACTTCTGTAATATGATTCTCCTCTGGTGTGCTATAGGGGTTCGTTTTGTAAATTTCAAACGGAGCACCGTTCAGTTTATAGTTATTTTCATCAATCCAAACATGCAGCTTTGTATGAATAGAAGGTAATTCATCGTAAGAGCCAATAAGCGTAGCCATTGCGCAAAGACCAGGATTAAACACTTTCGTATTATTGGTGGCTATTGCAAGGGGAATCGCAATTTCTACATCATAATTTTCAGGTTCATATTCTGAACTATGGAAAATAGCAAGTGGCTTGGCAATAGGTGATAGATTTTCAAACAAAATTTTACTAAACAACTCATTAAAGTGTTTTAGAAAATCAGCGGTATTTATTTGTTTTCGTTGAGAAAAGATAGGATAGGTTAAGTGATCAACAAGTTTAATCTCAATCTGATCTAAATAACCCATAATATTTTTCTCTTCCTCTAATAGTTGAATATCATGTTTTAACTTTTTGGACAACGAAGAATAAAATGTAATCTGTTGTGTCAGACTTTCTTGTTTGGCTTTCATTTTAGAGTTAAGAAGTTCGGCATCCTCCAAATTAGCAAAAATAACCTTAATTTCTTCCAATGAAAATAAATAGCCTTTTAAGCGTGCAATCAATAAAGCTGTTTCCAATTGAGAAATATTATAATAGCGATAGTTGTTTTTGGCGTCTATGAAAGCAGGTTTTAAAAGTCCGATTTCATCATAGTAGCGAAGAGTCTTCAATTTGAGATGGGATATTTTCGAAAACTCACCAATTGTAAGCATAATAATCACCTCCTGTTTTAACTATAATGCTTCCTGTAAGGGGAGGGTCAATCAATGTAGCTAAATTTTTTTATAGGGGGGCTTGGGGCAATAGATGTTTTATGTTCGAAAACGAAGCGAGCCAAAGTGTGTTGGTCACGACGGAGTCGCCCAATCGTTTGAATTGAACCTCATTAAGTAAATAAATTCTAATAAAAAGCTGAATGATAGAAATCATTCAGCTTTCCGTATGCTTATTCGCGAATAACCAATAGTACGCCACTAAAGATTAATACAGTGCCAACCCAAAAGGATACGCCGATTTGTTCGCCTAGTAATAGCCATCCTAGGAAGGTGCCGACGATTGGTTGAAAGAAGAAAAATAGACCGCCACTTGCGGCATTGAGCATCTGTAATCCACGGTTCCACAGTAAGAAGCCGCACGCTGTAGAGATGACGCCTAAGTAGAGTAGGCCACCCCAGATGGATGGTTCTACCATAGCATGGAAGTCTAACTTTAGTAGTCGTGGTATGGCTAAAGGTGTTAAAACAATGATAGCGACAAGTGTTCCGTAGCTTGTGACAACGATTTGTGAATAATGCTCCGGTATACGTTTAATAAGAACGGACATTAATGACCAGGTGAGGGCAGCGATTAGCAGAGCAACACCCCCTAATTGATAGGAGGAATCGATATGTGCTCGACCTACGATCATGTAGACTCCGAATGTCGCTAGAATAATAGAAACAGCTTTTTTTAACGTAATTTTTTCTTTTAAAATGAATCTCGCAAATACAACCATAAATGCTGGTGTCGTTGCTGTAATGATGGCGCCCATTTGAGCAGTAGATAGCATAGTACCTATTTCTTGGGCGACGATAGAAATTGTATTTCCGATGAGCCCAATCATAAAGATTAACAGCCAGTCCCGTTTTTCGATTCGCCAAGATTGTTTTGTCATAGTGCCGATGATGAACAACGCGATGATGGCAATCATATAGCGTAGCCATACTAATTCTAAAGGTGGTATAGTATCGACAACTACTTTAACGACTACATACATGCCGCCCCAAATACTAGCAGCAAGTGATAAATATAAGGAACCTACTAAGGTTTTTTTCATGTTTTCCCCTCCGTTATCTCTAGACAATTTTTGTCCTTAACGGAGATATGAAGATTCTCCGTTAAGGGAGAATCACTTCAGGTACATCATGTTCAAATAATGGTGAGAAGATCATCATTAGCCAACTCCTTCTATTATATTTCATTTATCATATAACATTTTTTTGAATTTGAGAGAAAAAACGATCTAAATTCAGACCATATTTAAATGCTACAACACTATTGAGCTGTATACCTACCATCAACAAGTGGGGTAGTGCCGTTGACAAAGCTTGCATCATCGCTTGCTAAAACTAGCACAGCTTTTGCTAGTTTACCAAGTCGGCCTTGTGGATGAAGGGCAGCTAAATATTCTTTTTTTTTGAGCATCTACTTCAGAGAGTAGGGGTGTGTCGATGGATCTCGGGCATACTGTATTTACACGAATGTCTTCTTTGGTATAAGCAGTACATAAGTTTTGATAATAAAACATAACAAATAAATAGTGAAAATTCCCTGACTGAAATCCAGGGAATTCTCACTATTTAATTTAGCAACCGTACCAAGCCATTTTCGCAATAAATGCAGAAATCAGAACACCTGCACCATCTACATTTGTCTGATCAGCACAAGCATTAAGAACTTTGTCACATCCACAACGGCCAGGGTAGCTTGTATTAGTTACATAACAATTATCGTGCCATTTGCAGCAAGTATCCAAGTCATTTATTGGAGTACCTGACCCACAACCAGCTCCACACCAGTTATATTTCTTACCAGCTAATGTACAACAAGAACTACCCCATACACAATCAAGATAAGCAATATATGGTTCAATCTCTGCCTCTTTATCTTCTGGGATTTTGAATTGACTTTCGTCATACGAATGATCTACTTCATAAATAATTTGGCCGTTTTCAAAAGCTGTTACGAAAACGCGAGGAACACCGTCTTTTTCACCTAAGCGAATAGCAGATACATTAAGTGATTCTTTTTCATTTGTTTTTGTAGCAATAATACGAAGTTGAGCTTCGTCACTTAGTTGTACATAAGTTTGCGTTTGTTCAACTAAAATTTCCTCTGATTCCTTTTCGTCTTCAAAATATTCTACATTGAAAACAGTTTGAACAAAATCATCATTTACACGAGATTTGTGTTCCTTTAAATGTTTAATTGCTTGCTCTACTAAAGGATTTTCCGTAATCCCTAAAGTTTGAGTTGAAAGCTCTTTCTCTACTACCCGACCTCTTACCATAGTCAAATCGCTCCTTTTTCAAGAATTCGTAAACCCTCTATTGGTTTACATCTTAAAAAAGTGAGTGAAAGAGTCGTATTTTAAACCAATCTTCAAAAAAATATTTGAGATATATTTCTAAATAACCGAGATATTCGGCTTTTTAATTATGCTTCAGAAAATCCTATCCCAAAGCCAACTAGTAATAAAAATATAGTCAAAAGTACAAAACATAGACCATTGACAATGACACTTAAAATAATAATATTTGTTTTTTTTGTTCTAATCCCCATCACTATTGAAACAATAAATCCAATATCTATTAATGCAAAGAGCCCTAAAAAAATAGTTAGGTATGGTTCATTCACGAAACGACTAATAAAGAAAACTGCAAAAGTAGCTATGACTAATATAAGCGTAAAGATTATTGGCCTCGATTCTTTGCGAATAACTTGAAGATCACCTTCCATCAGAATCACCTCTCTGTATCTTTCATAACTGATTAACTTATATTTTTTTGCTATACAAATTTATTCAAACCTAAGAAATTGAGCAGATAACTGTTTTATCGATTGATCCTGTCTAAATATACTATACTATTCTAAGTATTATGAAAACAACTTGTAACTTCTTTTCAGAGCTTTCAAAAGTTCAGAGCATGAAGGGGCTGCTCACTGAACAAGATGGGGGAACGCTTAGGTTTATTTTTATCAAGAAAAGGGGAAAGAGTGGAGAACGCCTCTGAACTCCACTTAACGTAAAGGGAATCTATGATTTTGGATTAGCAGAAGGGTATGACAATAAAAAAATAGGTAGCCTACTGTTTTTAAGTGAACATACAGTAAGGGGTTATGCCAGTAATTTAATGACTGAGCTAAGAGCAAAAAATCGTACACAGGTTGTCGCTTCTGTCCTTCGATTAGGTTTGTTGAGTTAACTCTGAATTATTTAAGGCTCATCACCAAAAGTTATGAATGACTTTTGTTAAAATGTCTACTTTGTAAATACGTTGATCTTCGTTCCTGCTGAGCGACTCCTTGGGGATCAATCATCCACACGTTTTGGCGATGATCTTAAATAAGGAGTACTGTGCTTTAGGAAATATAAGAGAATGCTATTGGGAGTACAATAAAAACGAAGTAGAAGGGACGTGTTATGAAGCTTTCCTCCGCAAAGGAAGTATTGTAATAAAACATTATTTACGAATATTACAAGTGAAAGGATCTTAGCTTACACGATTGTAATGTAATTGAAAGCCAATACGATAGAGTGTAATACATTATTTTGCGAGAATGTATATAGAAGCAAGAACAAGAAGCGGAGGAATACAAAATGAATGAAAAATTAGAAGGCGTATATGAGGAATTTAATCGTTACATATACCACTTATGTTTAAAACTTACTCGCAATACTGTAGAAGCTGAAGATTTAATGCAAGAAGTATGGGTAAAGGTTGTACGTTATGAGAATAGCGTTGCCGAAGTGGAGCATATTAAAGCTTGGCTTACAACAATTACAATGAATACATTTAGAGATCGCTATCGTAAAACAACACGACGTAGTAAATACATGATGAACCAACCTGAAACATTAGACGTACCGATATTAGATTTGGTTCCCAATAATGACATTTCAACTGAAGAAAAAATTGAAAAAGATATTGTTACTCAATTAGTACAGGATAAAATGGGCCAACTAGATGGAATCTATCGTAAAACTTTATGGTATTTCTACATAGACCAATATTCACTTGCAGAAATCTCTACAATTATGAAAGTTTCAATTGGTACTGTGAAATCTCGTTTATTCCGTGCGAAAGCTCGTTTGAAAGAAATGCTAATGGCCGATGTAGCCATCGTAGAGTCAGTGCTACCAGCATGATGAAATGCATTGGTCGCACTAGCAGTATTACTTAGACGGAAGTATTCGTTCGGCCAATCCCAAAAAAGATGCATTGCAAAATTACTTTGCGATGCATCTTTTTTTGATGGGGATTTTGATCGCTGGAAGAAGTTAAAGTCACTCACTTAAATGCAAGGCTACATGAATTTCTAAATAATGCGCTGGATTGTGTAAATCTCGATTTAACAATTGTTCGATTTTTTCGAGTCGGTGGTATAGCGTGTTTTGGTGAATGTGTAAGGTGGAAGCCGTTTTCGAAATGGAACGATTTTGATGAGTGTAACAACGAAGTGTTGCCAGTAAAGTTTCATCCTTTAGCTTGTATAACGGAGCGAGTATATCATGGACAAATTGTCCAATCTCTTCTTCGCTTTGCTTGCTGAACAGTCGATTAATACCTAGATCTTCATAACCAAAAATGGTTACTGCCTCTTCTTTTTGTGTGTGGCGCAGAGCTTGTCGGAGTGCTTGTTTACTTTCTTCTGCACTTTGAGCGACCTTTAGTAAATGATCATGTACATCGCCAATGCCTATTGCCACCTGTTGATGATAAAACTGGACCCAACTAATGATGGCCTGTGTTAATTGTTGTTTTATTTTTTTGCGAAAAGCTGTATCTCCTTGTAGTATCCAAACGACCGTTTCACGTTTTGTAAATATAAAATGTTGATCTTTGAAATACTGCTGCACATGTTGAATAAATTGCATACTATTTTTATGGGAAAATTGTTTTAGCTTAAATTTTACGACGAATGTTGGTTTCTTAATATCAAGTCCTAATTCATCAAAACGAGAATCAACGAGTGGGGCGCGTTCAGAGATAAGTTGTTGGAAAAGCTCAAAACGTTCTTTAAAAATCGTTTGTCCAGCTGCCTGTATTTGTAACGATTTTAACGTTAAGCTCATCGCCGCATTTTCTATAATCATACGTTGCTGACTCGTTAATTCCTCCAATTGCTGAATAATTAAATACCCGAATGTTTCTGTTTCATTTCCAATAGGGAAGACATAGCCGATATCAATTAACTGGTCCTTTTTAATGGCAGAGAGCTTGTCCATTTCTGCTAGATGTAAAAATGTTTTACGATCTGCTAAATTTATATATTGAACATCTAATTGTAATAATTCCTTCGTCGTTTGGATGATTTTCATTTCTTGCACATTTTGCAAGGAAAGTTTAAGAAAGATTTGATGAATGTCATGTTGCTTTATAAAGTAAGCATTTAACCGTTCTATTTCTTCATAAGCTTCCGCATTTCTTATAGCAACGGCAGCCTGTGATGCGAAGCTTTCTAGGAGTCTTAAATCACTTTGTTGAAAAGCACGTTTATTCGTATATTGATGGACAATCATAATACCTAATTTTCTTTCATGAAAGGTTATCGGAACAGCCATCGATGTATTATTCTCGATTCTTCCTAAATGTGCTGCTTCCGTTAATGCGTCTAGATTCAGCTTTGTGACATTGCCCATAATCTCTAATGTTTCTTGGTAGTTGTAAATGCCCGATACACCTGTTTGAAATGTATAGCCTGCCATTCCCTCGCCCAATTGAGGTGCATAATCAAAAATACGCGCTGTTACACCCGCACTAGCTACTGTATATAAACACTTCATTTCAGGATTGAATAACATTAAAAATCCTCGGTCAATGACTGGAATAGCTAAAATGGCAAAATCTATGATCGTTTGTAACAGCGTCTTTATTTTCAACGTTGAGTTCATAGCGCCCATGAGCTGTAAAATGGCTAATTTTTGCTCATGTTGCCGTATAAGGGTTTTCTGATAAAAGGTCTTTTCTAGCTGCCAAACTAAAAATTTCTCATCATAATCTGTAAAGTCTCCAAAGATGATACCTTGGACAATACACTCATTTGGCTCCGGTATGTATAACCTTGCACTGAAGCGTTGCTGTTTTTTATCCCAATATACTCCTTTTAAATCAGGTTGTATTTCACAAGGTCGCCCATAAAATAAAGACCATTCCTTTGTTGCACCATAAATGTAAAAGCTACAATTGTCGTCGCTCAATATAAGTTCTGTATGCTCCTCTAGAAACATTGTTATTTCGACTCCTTTCCTATAATTTCGGAATTTATTCTAATGGAACTTTATAAACATTGTAAGATATTCTAATGATTTCGTCCTTTTTTTTTCTTAATATTTAGATAATTATTAGGGAGGTGGAGGTGTGAATGTCGAACTAAAAAACCGCAGTCATTTAATTTTAGGCGTTTTATTCTTTGGATGGATGGTTTCATACATTGACAGAACTGCTATTAGCCTAGCTTTAATCAATATTGGAAATGACCTATCTTTAACAGCTACGGAACTAGGATTTGTTTTAAGTGCCTTCTTCTTTGGCTATGCTGCTATGCAAATTCCTGGTGGGTGGTTAACGGATAAATACGGAACGATTAAATTATTAATTGGCGCTGTTATTTTTTGGTCCGTTTTTACTGCATTTACGGGATTAGCTTGGTCACTCACTTCACTACTCTTCATTCGATTTTTATTTGGTATTGGGGAAGGCGGATATCCTGCAGCAAGTACAAAAGCAATTTCTATTTATTTTCATAAAGAACAACGTACAAATGCTCAAACGACGATGATGTCATCCAATATGATCGGTGGTGCTGTCGCTCCTATTATTTGTGCGCCTCTATTATTAGTAATGGATTGGCGCAATGTATTTTTCTTAATTTCTGGTCTAGGACTTATTTTTGTGATCGCTCTTTTATGGAGTACTAAAAATGCACAAACTTTTACGGCAGAGGAGAAAGTGGAAAAAGAAGAGAAGGGCTCTTTTGGCAAAGTATTAAAAAATACATATTTAATGCGTGTACTTCTTATTTTCTTCTTTATTAATATTGCAAACTGGGGCTTAAATACTTGGATGCCAACCTATTTAATGAAAGTGCATGGTCTTGATTTAAAAAATGTCGGCTTCATCGCGGCTATACCAGCGATTTTTGGAATGGTTGGTATGATTGTAAGTGGGCGTATCATCTCAAAGCTAGGAGGGCGTTCGAAATATGGCGTGATTTTCGGAGCAGCCGTGCTGGCTGTTTGTTTATATCTCATGGCTACAGCCGGCTCTGCAGCAATAGCTATTACGTATCAGTCAATCGCCTTTATATTTGTAGCTTTTATGGCCTCTTTCATATTTACAACGCCACATCGTGTTGTCAATCAGCAAAATGTTGGGACAGCTTTTGGCATCGTCAATTTTGGTGGACAAGCAGCAGGTATTATTTCGCCAACAATTATGGGGTATTTAATTAATGCATCGGGTGGTTCCTTTAAAACATCGTTTATATTTTTAGCCATCATGTGTGTCATTGCGGCTATAATCGCTATTACTTTACCAGTTAACCATCAGCAACAAACAACTATAAAATCTGTGGAGGGATACGAACTGTGAAACAACAACTATTTGAGTGGATGCAAGAAAATGAAGAAACGTTTAGTCATATGGCAAAGCAAATTTGGGAAAATCCTCAGTTAGGCTATGAAGAGACATTTGCGTCTTCACTGCAACAAGATGTTCTAAAAAAAGAAGGGTTTGAAATTGTTACGCCGATTGGCGATGTACAAACTGCCTTTAATGCACAGTGGGGTTCAGGGAGTCCAATCATCGGATTTTTAGGAGAGTTTGATGCACTTCCAGGGTTATCGCAGCAAGTCAGTTCGGTATATTCTCCAGTGGAGGAGGGGGCACCTGGGCATGGCTGCGGTCACAATTTATTAGGAACGGCTGGGGTAGAAGCTGTAGTTGCCTTAAAAGAAGTGATGACGCTTCACAATATACAAGGAACGATCCGCTATTATGGTTGTCCGGCAGAGGAATTGTTATCTGGAAAATCGTATATGGCACGTGCTGGTGTTTTTGATGATTTAGATGTTGTTTATACGTGGCATCCATGGACGTTTAACGTGACAGCGAACTTCTCTATGCAAGCACTCACTGCTATTGAATTTTATTTTTCAGGTCGAACAGCACATGCTGCTGGTGCGCCACATTTAGGGAGAAGTGCGCTTGATGCTGTTGAAATCACGAATGTCGGAGCCAATTATTTACGCGAACATGTGCCAGACGGATCTCGGATTCATTATCAAATTACAAATGGTGGCTTAGCACCGAATATTGTTCCAGATAAAGCGAGTGTCTATTATTACCTACGCGGAGCAAATCGTGATGCTATCAAAGATTTAGAACGCAGACTCATTAAGGTGGCAAAAGGGGCAGCGATGATGACAGAAACAGAAGTGCATTGGGAGCTGAAGGCAGGGTGTTACGATACATTACCGAATCTCACATTAAATGAGCAAATGTTGGCGCAGTGGAACGAGCTACCGCCATTATCCTTTACAGAGGCTGAGCTTATTTTTGCAAAGGCGCTACAGGCTTCATTGGATCCTTCTGTTCTTGCAGGTACCGCCCAGCAATCATTTGTATCAAATGAAATAAGTAAGGAGGTATTGGTGGAGCAAGTATTTCATTTGCCACAAACTTTTCGCCAATCCATGCAAGGTTCTAGCGATTTAGGGGATGTTTCGTGGATAGCGCCCCTTGGTCAGGTATTTACAACTTGTGCTCCGTATGGGATCCAAGTGCATACTTGGCAAGCAACCGCTGCTTTTGGATCTTCACTCGGCATGAAAGGAATGCATTATGCGGCAAAAGCAATGGCAGGAGCTGCACTTGATTCCTTACTAAATCCTGATGTACTTAAAAAGGCGAAGGAGGAATTTGAAAATTTAAAAGCTGGGAAACAGTATGAATGTGGTATTCCAGAAGAAGTAAAAGCGCCAAATCCAGTTTAGTGAGATGAATGCGGATTTTGGACGCAATTATGCCGAGGTATAAATGAATATAAACTTTAGGGTGAGGAGAAATCTTCATCCTTTTTAATGATGTACAAACAGAGGGGAAGGGGAGGTTACCAAAAAATTGAGCTAACAGAAAAACACCGTAAAAAGTTAGATGCTTGTCTAACTTTTTACGGTGTGAAAATGAAGTGTTTACTCATATCGATTAGGTTCAGCGTTGAGTAATTTCGAAAAAATATTACGTAATGTTTGGACTTCCTCAGCTGACAGCATACCAAACATATTGTGTATAAGTTCGTTAACTTGCTGACGGGATTCTTCTAAAATATCTTCGCCATCAGCTGTAATTTTCAATTGAGAAGCTCGTCGATCTGTTGCATGCTGTGTTTTTTCAATAAATCCAGCATTAATAAGCTTAGTTGTTAAAACAGTGACACCACCTGTTGTCACTTTTAACCGATCAGCAATGGCAGAAGGGCGCTTTGGTCCCTCCTGCGATAAGTAGTCTAAAATTAAAATATGGGATTTTGAAAAGCCGAGTACATTATGATTATTCCACTCGTTTGCCCACTTACGCTCAATGGAAGATACTACTTCAAACAACGAGGTAATGGCTATTTGTTTTTCTTGATCCATATAAGGTCAACTCCAAAACTGTTTTAACTTTCTTGTGCTAATCTTGTCATCGCGTTTAACTCATAGGCACGTACTTTGCGTGGAATAAAACGGCGAATGTCCATCTCATTGTACCCAACTTGAATACGTTTTTCATCAATTAAGATAGGGCTTCGTAACATTCTTGGATGAGCTTGGATGATGGCAAACAACTCTTGGATAGAGAGCTGATCAATATCAATATTTAAATTTTTAAAATCATTTGAGTTAGTTGCAATAATTTCATCTGTTCCATCTTCTGTCATGCTTAAAATCTCTTTAAATTCAGCAAGTGTTAGTGGATGTGATGTAATACGTTTTTCTTTATATTCGATGTTGTGATCTTTTAACCATTTTAATGCTTTTCTGGATGAAGAACAGCTCGCTTGTGTATAAATTGTAACTGTCATTCTTCATTCCCCGCTTTCTTTTTTAGGATTATATTTAATATATATCTTATTAGTAAGTTAAATAGGTTATACATATATCTTACTAGTAAGCTATATATAAATCAATATTTATTTTTAAAAATTTAACTAGAACTAACATTTTTTTTATTACACTAAAATATACGCGCAAAAGAGCGAAAAGTTTCGCAAATTAAGCTTACAATGATGTAAGTTTTGCTAAGCCTTAATAATAGATGCTCATAGAATAAAGAGAGCAGTTTAATAGAGAGAGAAATAGTCAGACTTATAGATAATAGATATATTGTTTATCCACTCATTATTATTATGATTGGATGCAGGTTTTTATGCATAGATTAATAAATTTTTTTGTTCTTTGGGTAGGGGCGGATTGCTCAAGTAGTAACAGCTCGAAAAGCGATTCAGGCTATTTTGTAAAAAAATCAAAAAAGCTTAAGCCAATTTGAACTTTCGATTGTCTATAAAGATAGGACAAAAAGGAGAGAGGGGAAACTACAATTATACGATTAGTGAAAAAAGCTCAAAAAGGGAATGACGAAGCCTTTTTAACGCTTTTTCAGCAATATGAGGTAGAAATTTATCGAGTGGCTTATGTATATGTCAAAAACAAAGAAGATGCTTTAGACGTAGTTCAAGAAGTAGCATATCAATCATTTAAAAAGATAGATACATTGAACAACCCAGAATATTTTAAAACCTGGCTGATGAAAATTACGATGAACTGTGCAATCAATTTAATTAAAAAAAATAGTAAGGTTGTTTTAATAAGACCAGAATACGAGGAGTATATTGAAGCCGAAGAAGAAGATCTTCCTCTTACTTTATCATTACAAGACTTGATAGATGGTTTGGAGGTGGAAGAAAAAAGTGTCGTACTTTTAAGGTTTTATCAAAATCATACCTTTAAAGAAATTGCCGAGTTGTTAGATATGCCGTTAGGAACCGCAAAATCGGTTTTATATAGAGCTATAAAGAAACTTAGAAATAAATACTTTGAAGGAGATAGAGGTAATGAGTAATAAAATAAAACAAGAGGTTGAAAAAATTGATATCCCAAAAGAACTTCAAAAGAGGAGTGCAATGGGCGTTTTAAAAGCGAAAAACGAAAGGCAAAGAAAAAGAAAAAATGTAAAAGGTATCGTTGTAGCTGCTGGTTTACTTGTATCTATTGGAATATTATCTTTGGTTAATCATGATTTTGTTCAAAATAGTACAACACCTGATTCTGATCGACATACGGTTGATGTCACCGAATCAGCAACGGACAGTATGCATACGGTTGATATTCAAGCTAATTATATTGGGTATGAAACGGCGGATAAGCTCAGCCAAGGTGCAGATATTATTCTCGTCGCATCTCCTATAGATGATTTTACTAACCGTGATCATCAATCGACGAAGTACGAAGACGGCACGCTCCAAGACTTCTATACGCTAACAAAATTACACATCGAGCGTATAATTAAGCAACCTGAAGGAATAAACATTGGCTCACAAATGGAAGTGATTGAACCGATTAGTATTATCACGGAAGCTGACAAACAACAAACAAAAGTTACGGTAGGTGGATATCGTGAGATGAAGCAAGGCAGACGCTATATCATGTTCCTGAAGAACAACGGCATGGGCGGCTATAGCATTATCAATATGAACAACGGTAAGTTCAACCTAGATGGCGGCGATGCACAGGACATTCCAACAAACACAGAAGAGAAAGCGTTCAAAGAAAGGCTGAAGAAAGATATTCTATTAAAATTCAACGTGAAATAATCCACTAAGCCCAGTATGAGTTTCAAGCAAAAAAAGAAGGCAGCTCCGAATGATCAAAAAAATCATACCGGAAGCGGCCCTCATTAATAATATTTTTAGTTTTGTTGTCCTGAAGTAAACCAGTCTTGGACATTCCAAACTTTTGTCGCTAAACCTTCATAGAAATCAGGTTCATGGCTTACTAATACGATTGTGCCTTTAAACTCTTTCATGGCACGCTTTAGTTCGTCTTTTGCATCGACATCCAAGTGGTTTGTCGGTTCGTCAAATAATAGCCAGTTTGCTTCATCCATCATAAGCTTACATAAACGTACCTTTGCTTGTTCACCACCAGATAAAGAATTAAGTGGGCGAGTAATATGATCCGTTTTTAGTCCTGCGCGTGCTAATGCTGCACGTACTTGTGCCTGCTCCATAGAAGGGAAGGCATTCCACACATCATCAATAGGTGTAATTTTTTCAGCTTTTACTTCTTGTTCGAAGTAAGATGGGTAAAGATAGTCACCGCGAAACACTTTTCCATCGAGCGGATTTATTTTGCCTAACATCGTTTTTAATAATGTTGATTTACCGACACCATTCATACCGACTAGAGCGATTTTTTCCCCACGTTCAATAGCGAATGTAAGTGGAGGAAGTAACGGCTTGTCCTTGTCGTATCCAATGACTAAGTTTTCAGCCTCTACTACATAACGACCAGAAGAACGTGCCTCTTTAAAACCAAATTCAGGCTTTACAGCTGTTTCAGGACGGTCTATGCGCTCCAAGCGGTCAAGCTGCTTGGAGCGAGATTTTGCACGACCAGTAGTTGAGTAGCGAGCTTTGTTTTTCGCAATAAAATCTTCTTGTTTTTTAATGAATTCCTGTTGTTTTTCATAAGCATCGATATGCTGACGTTTATTGATTTCAGCAAGCTCTAAAAACTTTTCATAAGTCGCAGTATAGCGAGTTAATTTTGAAAATTCTAGTTGGAAGATAACATCCACCGTTTCATTCATAAACTCTGTATCATGCGAAATTAATAAGAAAGCGTGTGGATAGTTCTTTAAATAGTTTTTCAACCATGTAATATGCTCTTCATCAAGATAGTTCGTCGGCTCATCTAGTAATAATACTTTTGGTTTTTCAAGTAACAGCTTAGCTAGTAAAACTTTTGTACGTTGACCACCGGAAAGAGCAGCGACATCACGGTCCAAGCCGATTGCGTCAAGACCAAGACCACGCGCAACCTCATCAATCTTCATATCAAGAGAATAGAAATCACCTGCATCCAGAGCATCTTGCACCTCAGCCATTTGCTCTAGTAATTCTTCCAATTCTTCAGGTGTTGCTTCAGCCATTTTCCCTGTAATTTCATTAAGCTCTTCTTCTTTTTTGTATAAAGGAAGGAAAGCGTCACGTAATGCATCACGCATAGTGCGGCCAGCTGTCAATACAGTGTGCTGATCTAAATAGCCGTAATGTGTTCCTGGAAGCCATTCAACTTTACCAGTATCGTGGATTGCTTGACCCGTAATGATGCCCATTAATGTTGACTTACCAACACCGTTTGCACCTACTAGACCAATATGATCTCCTTCAACTAGACGAAAAGAGACATCTTTAAAAAGCGTGCGGTCACCGAATGAATGACCTAAATTTTCAACTGTTAATATAGCCATATATGTTCCTCCGAGGGTAGCGGCTCATGACCGCTAGATATTAAAGTGCTGCTAATTGTTTATTTAACTCTGCAAGTGTTGCTTCCATATTTGCAAGGCGTTGCTCTGCTTTTGCTACTTGATCATTATGACCTGTAGATTCAAGCTTCTCAATGTCACCTTGTAAACTCATATAATCCATTTTTAGCTCTCTAATTTGATATTCAATATCACTTTTTGATGGCATGATGATTGCTCCTTTTTGTGTATATTTTGTATAGAGAATGCGTATCAATTATGCCTCGGCATAATTGCGTCCGGAATCGGCTTTATGCTTAGGCCTGCACGATGCAGGTCAGTTAGCCGTTATCGCATGGATGCGATGGTTTTAGGCTAACATCCCCTAAGAACTCCTTTTCGATTCCGTGACATCCGCCGGAGGCTTTAACTTCTTGGGTGTCCAAACACCCGCTGAAAGAAGTTAAAGCGATGGAGGTTTTTTTATCCCCCACCGCTTATTAGTTACTATCAATCGGGTACTTATGATGCTTGAATCCACTTCTTGTAATGAAAGAAAAACGAAAGTGAAAAATTCTTCTATATTGTATCATATCCACCTTCAAAGAATCACTAAGTAGAAGCGATATTATGTCGATCGTAAGCGAAATCTAAAAGTAAGGACTGTAGTGCTTCATTGTTACTTGCAAGATTGAGCTGTCGTTGTTTTTTAACAGCCCGTTCACTTCGAGCCTCATGTAATAAAAATTCCATGACAGCGTTTTGAATTTGTGATTGTTTCATTTTGCGACCAAGTCCAAGGTGAATAAAGCCATTATGTTCGCGAGGGAAGGCATGTAATAATTCAGCCTCAGTTTGTGCAAGTGTAATACAAGGTACTCCATAAGAGGCGATCTTATAAGGTGTATAGTTAGCATTACAAATAATAACATCTGCTTTTGGTAATAGTTTTAGGAGTGCGTTTTTATCACGAAGAATGGCAGTGTTACGACGACTAAGTACCATCATTTGCAAATCATCTGTTGCATGTCGATAGCTATCATCTATCATCACTGTAATTTGTAGTGGGATTTGTAGCTGCGTTAAGTGTCGAAGAGTACGGTAGGTTAAGTTATGCTCGTCCCCATCCTCAAAAGCAACAACGATATGAGGTGGATTTTCGGGTATTTTATTGTCTGGTCGATCCTCAAAATTTTGATAAGCTTCTGGTAATACAAAATTGAAGCTTCCACCAATATAATGAGAGGGTAAATAATCTTTAACTTCTTGATAGAGTGCTAGCAATACACAGTCACAGGCTTGACCACCCTCACCTAAATCATCAAAATGGATGATTGATTTGCAGAACGGTCGTAAATTTTGTACTTGCCAGCTTTCAGAGTTACGGCCATCTCTTACAATTAAATCAGGCTGAATACCTTTCATTTGCTTGGGTAGCTCATCAAAATGTTCAAATAAGATAGGCGAGAGATTGTCATTCATTAAAATCTGAATCCCATCATTTGAAGGGGTCTTTACAAATATGAAAACTTGTTCATTTGCAAGTAGCTTTGTCAGCGTTGCAACCCGTTCAAAAGGATACAGCCCTTTATCAATACAGCTTTCAATAATGAAGACAATCGTCTTTTTTAGTTCCATTGGTTGAGTTTCGTTTTGCAAATGTATCCCATCCTTTCATCCGTCTATTTAAATTATGGTGAATGATGGGCAAGTATGTGTAAAAAATTAGGATTAGATAAATTATAGCTCTAAATAGTTTTTCAAACTTCTACAAATTAAATGAGTAAGAGCTCCTTTTTTGACCGATAAAGAAAGTAGAGTTTGCGGGAAAATACATATAGGATTGTTTTAGTTTTTTAGCAAAAATAGAAGCTTTGTTCCGGCAATATGGTTTCTGGAGCAACTGAGCTTAGAAGGGGGTACAACTAATGGGAATGCGCGCAGCAATTGTTGTAGGGGCTACTGGATTAACAGGTACCTCTCTTGTAGAACAATTATGTGAAAATGATGAATATGTTTCAGTTATGGTAATTGCACGAAGAGCGCCGGCATTTACGCATCCAAAGCTAGAAGTGAAAATTCGTAATTTAGATACTTTAGAGGAAAAAGATCTCGAATTTGCACATGAGCTTTATTGTTGTTTAGGAACAACAAAAAAAAAGGCAGGATCTCGTGAGCAATTTGAGAAAGTTGATTTTGAATATCCACTAACGATTGCCTCGTTAGCCAAAAAACGAGGAATCCCACATATGCTAGTTATTACAGCAATGGGGGCAAATGAAAAATCTCCATTTTACTATAATCGAGTAAAAGGAAAGCTTGAACACGATCTTATGGAGCTAGGCTTACAAAGACTTTCTATTATCCGCCCATCTTTATTGGTTGGAGAGAGAGAAGAGTTTCGCTTAGGTGAAAAGGCGGGAGAGAAGGTTTTAAAGTTAGCAAAACCACTATTAGTGGGACCATTGAAGCGTTCAAGAGCTATAGAAGCTTCCCAAGTTGCGAAGGCAATGATCGTTATTGCACTGTACGGCGATAAACAGCCGGTTACCATTTATCCATCACAGGAATTGGCTCAATTAGATTTTCCCGAAACGCAGAATGAGGACGTTTCAAGAGAAAATTTATTTAATTGGGAGAAACGCAAATTATCGAGTATCAGCGATGGAGGAGATAAACTAAATCAAGAAGTCGTGATTAATCGAGATAAATATAAAATAGAGGAAACAGTTGTAGATAAAGAGGTAAATTTCCAACATCGTAGGGATAAATAAAGGTGAATACCTGCGGGAGCGAGATGAATACCCGCGGAAGCAGTGAATACCCGCGGAAGCAAGGTGAATACCCGCGGGAGCAGTGAATATCCGCGGGAGCAAAGCGAATACCCGCGGAAGCAAGGTGAATACCCGCGGAAGCGAGGTGAATATCCGCGGAAGCAAAGCGAATACCCGCGGGAGCAGTGAATACCCGCGGGAGCAAGGCGAATACCCGCGGGAGCAAGGCGAATACCCGCGGAAGCAAAGCGAATACCCGCGGAAGCAAGGTGAATACCCGCGGAAGCAAGGTGAATACCCGCGGGAGCAGTGAATATCCGCGGGAGCAGTGAATATCCGCGGGAGCAAAGCGAATACCCGCGGAAGCAAGGTGAATACCCGCGGAAGCGAGGTGAATATCCGCGGAAGCAAAGCGAATACCCGCGGGAG
>NZ_JBYTDL010000026.1:0-10240 GCF_058791335.1 Lysinibacillus sp. EB271-A1-10B | reverse complement strand
GAGGTGAATATCCGCGGAAGCAAAGCGAATACCCGCGGGAGCAGTGAATACCCGCGGGAGCAAGGCGAATACCCGCGGAAGCGAGGTGAATATCCGCGGAAGCAAAGCGAATACCCGCGGAAGCAAGGCGAATACCCGCGGAAGCAGAGCGAATACCCGCCAGTAGCGAAGCGAAGCGGCTCATCGGACCCCCTAAGGAAGCTTTGCTCTGTTCAAAAACGAAGCGACAGCAACAACAAATGTTTTCTGCAGCGAAAGCAAAGTGGCAGCTACGAAGCGCCCGGTCGGAGCGGAAATCAACCCCACGTTATGAGCCAAATATTATTTTAATAACAAGTAATCGCCATACCATTGTCTTTATTCCGAAGCGATATTTCTTGTGTAGACCACATTCCGCCTAAAGACTGAATTTAAGGTTTTAACTACTACAAATCTTTTCGTGCCTCTTTTCATTTGTTACAATATTATTGTAGAAGATGAATGTGGAGGCAAAAAGAAAATGAAAATTTTACTCGTTGATGGCACGATGTTTGGTCGTAAAACTGGTGCTATTTTAGAGCAAGTGGAGCAATATATTAAAGAATTAGATGCTAGTTTCGAATTAGAAATTATGCATTTTAGTCAATATAAGCATCAAATTGTAGATGGTTCACCGTTAAATGATGATATGAAGGAAATGATTCAAAAGTTTGAGGAAGCGGATGCATATATTATCGCTACACCGATTTTCCAAGCATCGATTCCGGGCGTTTTGAAAAATGCATTTGATTTCTTGCATCCAAAAACAATGCGCTATAAGCCAGTATCTATCGTGGCTAATGGTGGCACATATCAACACCATTTAGTAGTAGAAAATCAGCTAAAGCCAATTTTAGACTACTTCCGTGCACTTGTGACTCCGAACTATGTATACACACACACATCTCATTTTGATGCAGATAATAATATTGTAGACGAAGATGTTCATAATCGTTTACGTGAATTGGCTCGTGTTTTTGTGCAATATTGTGAAATGAGCAAAACATTGCCGAAAGAACCGATTGATCAACATTAATAAGATCTTTATCCCTTGTGCGGTGGAAGGAAATCACTGTGCAGGGGATTTTTCTTTTCAAGTATCCTCTTGCGATGTGATAAAATATAATTTTAGTGAATCGGAAGGGAGGGCTGCTCATGCAGGACATCGCTGTACTAGAAAAACAACGCTGTAATCTCATATTGACGAATAAGGCGAAGGAAGCGGTAGAGGAATGCTCAGCAAATGAGCATGCCTTTTTTGCCTTGCAAAAAGGATTTACCGTCTATATCGAAAAGCGTAAAGCTAAAACAATTGGTGAGACGTTTTTATCGATTTATTTTAATGCAGAGCAAAATGAAAAGTTAACGGACGTCCTTGCTGAGAAAACAGCCATTATGGATTGTGTGCTAAAGGCTGAAGGGTTGCTAGCTACAAATCTACGCTTTGTACATATGCGAGGCCCCATCAATACAAATCGTCGCTTACCAGCGGCATTACAATTTGTCACAAGACCTAATAATGGAGCAGGGATTCCGCTTGATCTTCATACAAAAATAAGACAACTACCTATAGCCGAGGAGCGCACAGAATATGTGAAAAAGCGTATCTCGAGCTGGGAAGGCTTTTTAAAAATTCAAGAACGTGATGCGACAGTTGATGACATTCATACAGAATTTAAACAAAGCTATTTTAATGAAGATTTTTCTAGGCTTACTATAGTCTGCCCTTATATAAAATCGAAGGAATGGAAGAAACTTGAAGGGTTAAGTGTGAACATTCAAGGAGTACGCGGTGAAATTGGACAAGTATTAAAGTCTAATGCAGGGAAGCAGACAATAGAAATTGACTTAAAGCCTTTTGTGCAAGATTTAGCACGTAAAGGTCAGCTTAACCTTCGTTCGAAGCAAGCGAGCTTTAGTAATTTTGCGACATTGAGTCAAATTAGACGATTACGCAATGGTTTTACAAAGCTAGAAAAAGGCGAGGCCGTTAACCCTAATTTAGAGACTATACTATTTGAAAAGCGTCCCACAGTTCGAACATCCAAGCTACGAGAAGATGTTGATTTTCACAATAATTTAAACGAATATCAGCGACGAGCTGTTTTAGGCGCGTTGTCTGTAGAAGATTTGTTTGTCATTCAAGGACCTCCTGGCACAGGGAAAACAACCGTTATTTCTGAAATTTGTCAGCAAAATGTGAAGGCTGGTTTAAAAACACTTGTAGCTTCACAATCAAATTTAGCTGTAGATAATGCCTTAGGACGACTTCTTTCCAATCAAGAAATTCGAATTTTACGCTATGGTAGAACGGAAAGCATTGAAGAAGAAGGTAAAAAATTTATTGAGGAAAATGTTGCGCTTCAGTGGCGTGAGCAAACTCTCGCAGCAATAGAAGAGGAAATCATAGCCTTTACAGAACGTGAACAGGAACTAAAATCTAGTATTACCAAGGCTGAAGAAGAGCTAGAAAAGCTTGAGGCATGGCTTGAGGAGATTACAAAGGAAATAGCTGCAAAAGAACAGGCCGCAATTGACGAGCCCATTTTACAGCAAGAAATACAAGCGTTAAAAAAAGAGTTAAAGGCTGCAAAAACCGAGCAGCAGGAGAACGAGACACATAAAGAGCATTACGGAAAACAGCTGGCGCAAATCGAACCTGCTGTAAAAACGCTTGAGCAGACTCTTGCAGGAAGTCCGTCTATCGAGCAACTGAAGCTTACTATAGAAGAAACTACCCAAAAGATGGAGCGATTGGAAGCGGCTGCTCAATTTAAGGAGCTACAAGAGCAAAAGCAGCATCTAGCAGTGCAGTTCAAAGATATCCAATTGAAATATGAAGAGGAAAATAATCGCCTTCGATTAATGAAGGAAGCCGAAAAATACATCAGTAATTTAACATCTTATGAGCGAATCGAACGATTTTTACAGCACTATCAAATTCGCCCGTCTTATGTGCTGTCACAGCAAATAAGTCGTTTACAGCATTTAGAGGATGCTAAAGATTTAGACGCATGGGCAACTATCAATTCACGTCTACAAAAGGCGATCGCAAAGCTTGAGGCGTTAGTATCGGATGAAGAAAAAGAACGTGCCCTTGCTAAAAGCAAATTGCAGCCTGTTCAATCGTTTTCGTTGCAAAATCTAACAGGTGTTTTTGCCCAGCTTAATACAGCCTTTCAAAATGATCAAACACCATCTACCGAGCAACTTGAGAGTTTCTTGCTCGGTTTATATATGCGTCGAGATTTTGTTTGGCAAAAAGGTGTAGCGCTGAAACAACAACAAGACCATAAAAATCAGGAATTTGAGTCCTTACGTAAAGGTATTGGTGGCTTAATACATCAAGAATGTGCGATTACAAGCTTTGACGTTCAAAGCATACAGCGACAATTGCAGCCGTATTTACAGCATACAGAACGACTTCAGCAACTAGCTGAGACATTTCAAATGGATACTGAACCAGGAGAGTCTGTAGAGCATTTGAAAATACTTGTATCGCAAGAGAAATCTTCTCTTCAAACAACACGTCAACAGCTGGAGGCAGTCGAGCAGGCTAATACACAGCTCCTACCAAAGAAAGCGGCACTTCAAACAGCGCAGACTAGCTTACAAGAGATTGAACAGCAACTCACACAAGTAGAGGAAAATATAAAAGAAATTAATATAGCTGGGTTAAAGAAAGAGAAGCAGCTCACAGCTTGCACGAAACTCCTACAGTCAACACCGGAGCGCACTTCTGAGGAGGTAGAGGAAGCAATTGCATCCTCCGAAGTAGCGATAGAGGAATTACAGCGCAAGGAGAAGCAGCTTCCTCTTCGAAAAAAATTACAAGAGCAATGGCGTGACAAGCTGCAAAACGCTACTGAATATGATTTAGATGAAATTCGAAAATTATATGTGCGTCACGCGAATGTGATCGGTACAACATGTGTGGCTTCAGCAAGCAAGGAATTTATGGAGAACTATCCGACATTTGATGTTGTCATTATTGATGAAGTATCAAAGGCCACGCCACCAGAGCTATTATTGCCAATGCTGAAAGGTAAGAAAATTATATTAGTGGGCGATCATCATCAGCTACCTCCATTACTTGGAGATGATACGTTGGAAGAAACATTAAAGGCGATGCTCGATGAAAATCCAAACTTTGACGGCGCGCAAGAATTAAAAAATTTGCTGCGTGAATCGCTGTTTGAACGTTTATTTAATAACTTACCGCAAACGCATAAGCAAATGCTGGCATTGCAGTACCGAATGCATGAGAAAATTATGCATAGTATTACACCGTTTTACGCGAAAGAGGAAAATGGCTTGCAATGTGGTTTACCAGATTCAGATGCAGCGCGAGACCATTGCTTAGAGGGACAATTTGTTAGCCGAGATGATCATTTGCTATGGGTCGATATTCCGACCGAAAAACCTTATTTAGAGGAGCAGGTAAAGGGCGGAACGAGTCGTTATAATGAAGGTGAATTACAAACTATTCGACGCATTTTAACTGATTTGAATAAGGCTGTTATCGAAGCTAAAGCAGCCGGACGCATGCCTCAAGATGCACAAAAAAGCGTTGGAGTTATTAGCTTCTACGGGGAGCAAGTAAAGAAAATTAATCGCCTTCTGCAACAGGAATTACAGCTACCACACCTTCATTTTAGAACCGGGACAGTCGATAAGTTCCAAGGTATGGAGATGGACGTCATATTAGTAAGTATGGTGCGTAATACACCTAAAGGGGGAGACGTTGGCTTTGCAAAAGATTACCGACGCTTAAACGTTGCCTTATCTCGTGCCCGTGAGCTATTACTACTTGTCGGAAGTGCTGAAATGTTTACTAAACGTGCGAAGCATCAAGATACACGAGAGATGTACAGCAATCTGTTAGATACAGTAAAATCCTATAACGGCATGCGTAATCATGAAGGACAGGTGATGTAGATTGTCAAAACTGCAGCAGCGCTTAATGCGTGAACTTCAGCAAAATCGAAATATTAAAATCGTCAAAACCGATGAATGGTGCATCCCGATTCGAACAGTAGAAGTAACCTATGAGCCCGTTCGTCGTTCCACTATGGATGTCTTGATGACTATGCTGTTAATCAGCATACAGGAAGCAGATTTTGCAAGTGCGCAAGATTTAAGTGAGTTATTGCTCGTCGATCCATTATTTATTGAGGATTTAGTATCATTAATGTCTCGAGTAAGTCTGATTGAGCAAGAGGAAGGCTTCTATCGATTAACATCTAAAGGACAGCAGCAACTGGAACGTGGCATCTTCGAGGAGGAGCTAGATGAAGAAATGGCTAACCTTTACTATAGCCCATGCCATCTTGCATTTCTTGCTGTCGATGATGGCAATATCGAAGAATATGATGATCTACCAGAGCTCTATCGTTATGTGGATGAAGAGGCCGAGAAGCAGGAACAATTCGACGAAGCTATGTTAATAGAAGCGTTACAGCAAGAGGATGGCGAAGAAGCTGGCGTTGGAGCTTCACAAAAAATAGTTTCAAAAATTGTGCAAACCGACGCTAAACAAATTAATGATAGCCCATGCCTCGAATTTGTCCTTCACGATAAAGAACAAGATATTATGTTCGTTCGTGTATGGAATGCGTTGTTAAATCAATGGGATCCACACCTAGAACAACAGCTCACAGAAAAAGAACAACTAGAGTGGCGTAAGAAGTACTTATAAAACAAAAACGAACGTGTAAAGCGTTCGTTTTTTGCTTTTCATAGTGATGGAAAAATGGTCAAGGATATCTTTGTGATATTGTCTAAAAGATCCACGCTATGTGAAGTGGTTGATCTTCGTTACGACTGGGCGACTCCTTGGGGATCAGCGATATAGAGGAACGAAGGCTAAAAACATCACGTCCTGTGATAACCCCTTAGTGACCAACCTCGTGTTGGCCCGAGATCCTGGAGCGAAGCGGATGTTTTCTGTGCGACAGCTACAAAGCGCCCAGTCGGAACGGAAATCAACCCCTCGTTTTGCCGAGAAGTCATACTCTTTTTAGGTGAATGACGATAAATTCAAAAAGTAAGGCGATAAAATGGTAAAAGACCTCTATAAATTTTTAAGCTCGCATATATTATTACAAAAAAGGAGGGGAACGATGTTTACGATTAGTTTATGTATGATTGTCAAAAACGAAGAATGTATTATTGAAAGATGCTTAGATTCCGTTCAACATCTAGTGGATGAAATCAATATTATTGATACAGGCTCAACTGATCGTACAAAAGATATCGTCCGAAGCTATACCTCTCGAATTTTCGACTTTACCTGGTGTGATGACTTTGCTAAAGCCCGTAACTTTTCCTTTCAGCAAGCTACGAAAGATTTTATTTTATGGCTCGATGCAGATGACGTAATCACAACAGAGCATCAGCGAAAATTTCTACAACTTAAGCAATCGCTCTATCATCCTAACGTCGATGCTGTTTCCATGGATTATTATGTAACGCTCGATGCAGATGGTTGTGTAGAATCAAGTGAAAAAAGATTGCGTCTCGTAAAACGTGCACGTAATTTTCAGTGGCAGGGTGCCGTCCATGAGTATTTAGATGTAACAGGCCAGCTCTATCATAGCGATATAGCCGTTACGCATTTACCAAGAAAAAGTGATATTCATCGCAATATTACTATTTATGAGCGTTTAAAGAAAGACGGGCACCCATTTTCAGCTAGAGAAACATTTCATTACGCAAATGAACTAAAATTGCATCAACGATTTTTAGAAGCGATCAATCACTATAATAGTTTCCTTGATTCTGCAAAAGGTACTGCTGACGAACATATCGAAGCTTGCTTAAATTTAGCGGATTGCTATCAACAGCTAAATGATACAAAACAAGCAACACAAGCTGTATTACAATCATTATTATATGATCGACCAAGACCAGAAACATGCTGTCGAATCGGTCATTTTTTTATGGAACAAATGAAAAATAAAGAGGCTATTTACTGGTATTCACAAGCATTACAACAGCCTAAAGAACAAACGATGGGCATTCAAAAGCATGCTTATTCCACATGGCTTCCGCATTTCCAGTTAAGCTTGTTATACAATCGCTTGCGTCTCTTTGAAAATGCACATCAGCATAATGAGGTAGCACGTAAATATAAGCCAAAAGATCAGCGCATACTAGATAATAGAACATACCTGTTAACTCAGTTAAAGAAGTAAGACCGTCATGGGAAGGGAACATCAATAAAATTAATATATATACCGTAACCAATTAACATTGATACAAAAACAACGATCGTCATAAAAATCACATTCCGAGGTCTGAAAGTTCGAGCATCCATTCATTCATCCCCTTTCGATTTTGTGAACATTCTGTTAACTCAACATATGTTTTGAGAGTTTGAGTATGCAGTTCGTCGTAAACATTTTTTTGAAGCATAGAAAAAGCAAACTCACAATTAGCGTGGATTTGCTTTTTTAACTTTTTCAGCGGATGTTCAAACACCAGCGACTATGATTGACATTAAGTAGATGGCTCTAAAGCAATTGCTGCCCCGAACTTATGGTATATTAGACATTACATAGTTAGTAAAGGAGTACGAATATATGGTTAAAAGTGTAGTTATTGCTGAAAAACCTTCAGTTGCACGTGATATAGCAAATGTCTTGAAATGTAATAAAAAAGGGAATGGATTTTTAGAAGGTGACAAATATATAGTTACTTGGGCATTAGGGCATTTAGTAACATTAGCCGATCCAGAAGCCTACGATAATAAATATAAAACGTGGAATTTAGAAGATCTTCCGATGTTGCCAGAACGAATGAAGCTAGTCGTTATGAAGCAAACGGGTAAGCAATATAATGCGGTCAAATCACAGTTAACTCGTAATGATGTAAATGAAATCATTGTCGCTACTGATGCTGGGCGTGAAGGTGAATTAGTTGCTCGATGGATTATTGACAAAGCAAATGTGAAAAAGCCAATTAAACGTTTATGGATTTCATCTGTCACAGATAAAGCGATTAAAGAAGGATTTGCCAATTTAAAACCGGGTAAAAACTACGATAATTTATATGCTGCTGCAGTTGCCCGTTCTGAAGCGGATTGGTATATCGGTTTAAACGCGACACGTGCTTTAACGACAAGATTTAATGCGCAGCTAAATTGTGGCCGTGTTCAAACGCCAACAGTTGCAATTATTGCTGCACGCGAAGATGAAATTAAAAACTTCAAACCACAAACGTATTACGGTATTGAAGCGCAAACAGATTCATTAAAGCTTACATGGCAAGATGCAAATGGTAATTCACGTAGCTTCAATAAAGAGAAAGTTGACGCTATTGTTAAAGGACTAGGCAATCAAGATGCAAAAATAGCTTCGGTTGATCGCAAGCCTAAAAAATCATTTGCCCCAGGTCTTTATGATCTAACAGAATTACAGCGAGATGCCAATAAATTATTTGGTTTTTCTGCAAAAGAAACATTAAATATTATGCAAAAGCTATATGAATCTCATAAAGTGTTGACATACCCTCGTACAGATTCTCGCTACTTATCATCTGATATTGTCGGCACATTACCTGAGCGTCTAAAAGCATGTGGTATCGGTGAATATCGTACATTCGCGAATAAAATCTTAACAAAGCCGATTAAAGCGAATAAATCATTTGTAGATGATAGTAAAGTATCTGATCACCATGCCATTATTCCAACTGAGGGCTATGTGAACTTTTCTGCGTTCAATGATAAAGAGCGTAAAATTTATGATTTAGTAGTAAAACGATTTTTAGCTGTATTATTCCCAGCACAAGAATATGAGCAATTAACTGTACAAGCTCAAATTGGTCATGAGAAATTTATTGCCAAAGGGAAAACAGTTATAAAAGTTGGCTGGAAAGAAGTATATCAAAATCGTTTTGATGATGAGGAATCGACGGATGATGTTAAAGAGCAATTACTTCCTCGTTTAGAACAAGGCCAAGTGTTAAAGACAAAGCTAATTGCCCAAACATCTGGTCAAACAAAGCCACCAGCACGTTTTACAGAGGCAACATTACTGTCGGCTATGGAAAATCCTACGAAGTATATGGAAACGAACGATAAGAAGCTTGTGGATACATTGAAATCGACTGGTGGATTAGGCACAGTCGCAACACGTGCAGACATTATTGAAAAGCTATTTAATTCATTCTTAATCGAAAAGCGTGGCGGCAAAGAAATTTACATTACATCCAAAGGTCGTCAGTTACTTGACTTAGTGCCTGAAGAATTACGTTCTCCTGCGACAACAGCCGAGTGGGAGCAAAAGCTTGAGCTCATTTCAAAAGGGAAGTTGAAAAAAGACGTGTTCATCAATGAAATGAAAAAGCACACGCAAGAAATAGTTGCTGAAATTAAAGGGAGCGATAAAAAGTACAAGCATGACAATATTTCAACAAAGTCCTGTCCGGATTGTGGCAAGCCAATGCTTGAAGTCAACGGTAAAAAAGGTAAAATGCTTGTCTGCCAAGATCGTGAATGTGGTCATCGTAAAAACGTATCACGTGTTACAAACGCACGATGCCCGCAATGTAAGAAAAAACTAGAGCTTCGTGGTGAAGGTGATGGTCAAATCTTCGTATGTAAATGTGGTTATCGTGAAAAATTATCTGCATTTGAAGCCCGTCGTAAAAAAGAAGGTGGCGGCAAAGTAGATAAACGTAGCGTGCAAAAATACATGAAGCAGCAAGAAAAAGAAGCTGAACCGATTAATAATGCGTTCGCAGATTTATTAAAAGGGATGAAGTTTGATTAGCAGTATAAGATAGATTGTTATTTAAGTGGTTGAGACAAAGCTTTAGTTAAATAATAGGCAGCCCGGAAAGTTTTACGGACAGTAAAATTTTCTGGGCTTTATATACTTGGACCAATAAAAAGAAAGGAAAATGGTTGAGTTCTAGCTTTTCTTGTTAAATTTTTTGAAGTGCTATTAAATAGGAAGTTTCTTAATGAAATAAAAACTTTTAATTTTTTTGAGAAAAAGTGTTGACCTTTTTAGATTAAGAGAGTAATATTATACAAGTCGTTAAGATAACTACTGAAAACAACATCTACATTAAATAAATTAGTTGTTGACAGCGAGTTTACGACATGATATTATATAAAAGTTGCTGCTGAGAAAACAGCGACACAATGAACCTTGAAAACTGAACAAGCAAAACGTAATCAATAAAGTTTTTAATAGCTAACCTTGAGTTGGTGAAC
>NZ_JBYTDL010000025.1:0-73748 GCF_058791335.1 Lysinibacillus sp. EB271-A1-10B | reverse complement strand
TTGGCTAACCTCTACTTCTGTCTTCGGGGTTCGGGACTTGCACCCTATAGTTCATACGCATGCCGGGCGCACATACTAAAAAGAGAAATTGCGCTGTGCAATTTCTCTTTTTGCTTGAACTTAAATTAATTATAACTCTTCCTCGGTAACTTCATTATTATTTTTATTACCATTTCCGTTTCCATTTCCATTTCCGTTTCCATTTCCATTTCCATTACCGTTTCCGTTTCCGTTTCCATTACCGTTTCCGTTGTCATTCCCTGGCTTTACAACCAACACATCAAATGTTAGTGTGTGCTCACCATACGTTACCGTAATCGTCGTATTACCTTGACCTTTTCCTTTTACGGCCCCCTCTTTTACAGTAGCTATTTTATCATTCGTTACTTCGTAGGTTGCAAGCTTTGTAACATCTTTTTCTGTTGTTTTACCATCAAAAGTAGTTACTTCAGTAATCTTAACTGGAACTTCTTTACCTATTCTAGTTTCAACCTGAGCTTGATCAATTTCTAGTGTTACTATTGGTTGTTCTATAACAGGTGCTTTAACTGTAACATTTAAAGTAACTTCATTATCACCGTATGAAATAGTAATTGTAGTCGTGCCCTCACCTACTGCAGTTACTAATCCATTTACTATTGTTGCAACGTTTTCATCTCCAACAACATAAGTAGCTTTTGAAGTTACGTCTTCCTCTGTTGCAGCACCTTCTGCAGGCGTTGACGTTTCTGTTACCGTAAGTTGTGCAGTTTCTCCAGCTGTTAGGTCTAGCTTAGTTGGATTTACAGAAAGCTCTACTACTGGTTCTACTACTTCTTTTTCATATATCTTTGCTTCACCAACATTCCCGGCAGCGTCTTTAATTATTACTGATACAGCATTTGTTTCTGCTGTTACTGGGAATGTGAAGCTACCGTCTTGATTTAATTCAAAGGCAACTGGCGCTTGTACTTTGCCATTTACCGTCGAAACATAGGAAGCTTTTAATTTGTCATTTAAATTGTAATCTAAATCGTATAAATATAACTCTTCATTGTAGTCGATATACTTATCTGTTACTTGTCCTGTAGCGACACCTTTAGCTACTGAACCAGTAATTTCTGGTTTAGTCGTTTTCACGATAATTGGTCCAACATAATCGGAAACTACTCCTGATGCTGCAAGACCGGTGAAGTCAATTGTATACAGACCATCTGGAATCTTTGTGGCTGGCGCTGTTCCCCATGGTTTGTACTGCCCACCAATATTCAGCGTATAAGAGCCTTTTCCTAGCGCAGTACCTGCATGTAGATAACCAATGTAGCCGTCTCCGTATTCTCCACCTTCAGGATTCATAATATCCCAAAGCTCAATATAGTTAGTTGTTACATCTCCAGTTAATGTGAATGAAAGTACAGCTGAGTCTTTCACTCCATCTCCGTTAAAGGATAGGTCTGTTTCTGTAATCTTAAAATCTTTAATTGCAGTTGCTGCCGCGCCGCCAAGGTCAGCTGCGAATGGCAATGAAATTTCTGTATCTCCACCGCTAATGTAAATATACCCTAGTATTTCAGAGCCGTTTGGCGCCGTAGCTTGTGAAGCAGTTAATGTAATATTTAAAACTTGCTCACCATTTAGATTAAATGTCGGCTGATCTACTGTAACAGTTGCATCACCAAATGTTTTTGTTACATCAATTGATACGTTATAATTGCCGCCGTTCCCTTTAATATCTTTTACTAAAACTTGTTTCGTTACAGAAATATCTCGGTCTTTAAGTGATTGTGGACCGAAAGTAACTGTACCTTTCAAGTTTTCTGTAACTACACCAGTTCCATCTAAAATTGCGCTATCAAGTGCATAAGCAAGAATTTCCGGATGAGCTGCTGCATAAGGATCTACACGCCCTGCACCTTGAGAAAACACATCGTATTTTGTTTTATCTATAACCTTTGCTGTATTAGAAAGCGCCACTTTTACATCGAACGCGTTCCAATCCGGATTTGCTTGTTTAACTAATGCAGCAATTCCTGCAATATGCGGTGTTGCCATAGAAGTTCCTGTTTTACGACCATATGCTTCCCCATAATCTGCATTAGGGAAATCTTTTTTATACTTTGGAATCGTTGACATAATGTTTGTTCCAGGTGCACTTACATCCGGTTTAATATCAAAGTTTGGTGTAGATGGCCCACGTGAACTTGAATCGTTTACATCATCTCCCAGTGTCTTTGTGGAAGCAAATTTACTAAAGCTTACTTTTCCAGTTCCGCCTGCTAATGCAGCGCGAATTGCAGCGCCATCCGTTTGTGACATATCAAATGTTGGCAGAAACTCAAATGAATCACCCAGGAATGTACCTGAAATGTTCGGGGCATTCGTTCCACCAGCAAAGTTATGAATAATTGTTGCGACTGCTCCTTTTGCCTTTGCATTCGCAATTTTATCAACGAATGCGATACTGCCACGAGAAATCAATGCCACTTTACCTTTCACATCAATTCCTTCAAAGTCTTTTACTTCCCCGTTTCCAGGAACAGCAACTAAGTCAAATTCTCCTTGAAGCTGTGTTGCTAAATTTTTCCCGAAAGTCGTTCCCATTAATGGAAGTTGTTTTGTTAAGTTGTAGTTGCCAACTTTAACATTCACTTCCCCGTTATACATTGCTTCTGGATTTGTTGTGTTACCAACAGCAATTCCTAAACGAGCAGTTGCAGGCGTACCTATTGTTCCACGATTTGGACCTTCGTTTCCTGTTGCAACTACTCCAATTGTTCCAGCCATCATAGCATTATTAATAGCAAATGAACCAGCATCCGTTTCAGAGTTAGCTCCCCCGCCAAGTGAAAGGTTGATAACGTCCATTTTTTCTTTTACAGCCGTTTCAATTGCTTTAACAATACCAGATGTAGCTCCACTTCCATATGCCCCAAGAACACGGTAAGCATAAAGGTCTACTTTGGGAGCAATTCCTTTAATACCGAATTCGTTAGCTCCGATTGCTGCAATTGTTCCAGCAACATGTGTACCGTGAGAAGTATAGAACGCGCTTCCCTTTTCATTAAATTCAGGTGTCCCGGCTGGACGCTCCGAAGGCAATGTTTCCGATGCATCGTTATCTGCTCGAGGCTTCGTGTAAGTTGCTGAATTCGGAATGAAGTTTTTTCCACCTTTATAAACTCCAGCAAACTCAGGATGATCTACATCAATACCAGTATCTAATACCGCTACTTTTATTCCTTGTCCTTCAAGTCCTTCCTTCCAAAGCTGTTCGATACCAAGGAAAGAATTACTTGTATTCATTTGAGCTTCTAATTGATCTTCCTTAATAAGTTCCGACGATTTCATCGTATTATCTTCTGATGCGGAAACAATTGCATCAGGTTCGATTAATGTAATTCCTTCTACTGTAAGCAGTTTCGGGAGATCATTTGCTTTCACAGTTGCTGCAAAACCGTTTAAAACAGTATCAAATGAGTATCCTTGAGTCATCTGAACATTTTTAGCAGCTAACTCTTCTTTAACTTCTGCTTGTTGTTCTTTTACATTTGAACGGACTTCATTTGCTTGGGCTTTAGAGAATTCTTCGCCTTTGACTTCGCTCATTCCTTGCTCTAGTGCCACAGGCTTTTCAGATAAATGAACGATGACTGCAACTTTTTGATTGCCTGATACATTTTGTAAGCTTTCGTGAAGAGTTGGACCATCTTTGGACAAGCTTAGCTGTTCAGCAATAGCCGCCTTTAGTTGCATTATACTTTCACTTTGACCATCCTGCTTGAATGGCTTCGATTCTTCAGCACTAGCACTCGACAATGGAACCAATAGATAAAGCACCATAACGAAAGCTAGAATACTACTTAAGAACTTCGTAAACTTAAACTTTTTCAAATCTCATTTCCCCCTTTATTTTCAATTGTCACACTCTTCAGTTTAGTGTGATATTTCCAATTTATCACAAATAAACTAATACGAATATCTGAATATTTAAGTATTTTCAAATATTGGTAATTAGCACCAGTTTATTAAAGGAAGATTGAATCTATCTTCCTAGTAATTTAATAAAAAAGGCGAACCCAAATGAGAAATGACCTATAATAATTCGTTGTTTTTTCCAATTAATCCTACCAAGGAAGCAGTTGTAGGTATATTCGGTGGTGTAGTTTCTTATAGAAAATTAGGAGAGCAGTAAGAGGAGTGATTGGAGGGGAATCGGAATTTGCAGCTCTTTTTTTCTTATGTATAATAGACGGTTACTGGGAGCTTTCGTTAAATAAGTAATGACAATTCTGTTGTTTGAAAAACACATAACACCGTCCACATTTGCGGACGGTGTAAAATAAAGTCGTATAATTTTTGGTACAATTGCCGAATAAGAACTCGTAGTTGTGACAATAAAGTCGTTTAAAACCAACAAATGCGCCCTTTATTGTATAAGAATTTTCTTCAAATATTGTGAAGGCTTTTTATAAAACGCCATTTACTTATTTGTTACCGAGTTGTTCCGCCAAACCGATTAGAAGCCCTTCGATTCCACGAATGTAGCAGAGCCGATACGAGTCCTCGTACTGAACCACTTCGCCAACAAGCTGAGCACCATGCTTAGTGAGTCTGGATACCATTTCGTCAATGTCTTCAACGGCGAACATGACGCGTAGATAACCGAGGGCGTTTACAGGAGCAGTCCGGTGATCTGATATAGTAGGTGGGCTGAGAAATTGCGAAAGTTCAAGTCGACTGTGACCATCTGGAGTAGCCATCATAGCAATCTCTACACACTGAGAACCCAATCCGGTTACGCGACCAGCCCATTCCCCTTCGACAGTGGCTCGCCCTTCAAGGTTCAAGCCAATCTCTTCGAAAAAAGCGATTGCATCATCAAGGGATTCTACAACGATGCCGACATTGTCCATTCTTAGTAATTTGTTTTCAGCCATAGTCTTATCTCCTTATGTGTAAAAATTTATTATCTGATCTTCTATTAAAAAGTTACAAATCCCTTCCAAACAAAAAACACCTTGTCACAGTATATTTGATCAATCTTTTTTCGAAATGGAGTGTTTTTGCGTTTGCTGATAAATAAAGGTTGAAGGAAACAGTCTTTATTCTAAAGCTACACGTATATGATTAGCCAACAACTTTTCCACCTGTGATTTAAGAGCTTGATTAGCATAACGGAGTACTACATCATTACCTGCAGTGGCAACTTGCACGTCACTAAAGTATTCATCTACTGACTGCCAACCTACTACTCGTATACGTTGCTGTGCAAGTTCTCGTTTTAGGCTAAAATATTCTTGTCTTAGATCCTTTAGCAATGAATCCATCATTGGAAGAAATACCGTTTTCATTTTAAACTGCTCTAATTTACAATAGTCAACCTGCAATGATTTAACAGCTAGCTCTAACAAAAGATACTTATGAAGTAACTGTCTTTCATCGGCTTTAATCATAATAATCAGCATCCAGTTGGGCTAATTGAATACTTTGGATTGGAATGCTTTGCGTTTTAAGTAGTGTTTCAAGTATGAGTTCATTAGTATTCATCGATTTAATTATTCCAGTCCATTGTGCGATTTTGTAGTCCTTCCACACTTCTAATTTTATGTCCAATTGCTGATTAAAAGCTTGATCAATTGTTTTCTGTAGTTCTTCCAGCTCCCATTCAGTCAATTCTCTTGGTTGTTCTGTGCACTCTTGTTTGTACTCTCTAAGAAGCTCCAAATGCTCCGGCAACATCATCGATGCCCATTTAATATTACCTCTGTCTTGTATCATTAATAAATCACTCCTATGCCAAATGACCACCAACTAGCCGATCTCGATTAATAGCTGTACCAGCTTTTGTGAAAGAAACTGCTCTTAGTATTGATGTTGCTCCAAACCGATTGCGTATGGCATCCATAGTAGGTCCTATAATTTGACGCTGTGGTTTGCGTTCGTCAAATAAATCTAATTGGATACTATGCTCTCTTTCGAGGTTCGTTATTCGGACAGATAATTGACGAGCTGGCTCCCCTGCAAAGTGTTCATCCAGTAATTCAAGACAAGTTTTATACATCACAAGAGTTTCACTTGTTGGCACTGCAATTGTTTTAGATCGATGGAACCCTTTGGTCATGGCGTTTCGACTATAAGAAAGACCAATACTAATTGTACGACCCACATAACCTGCATTCCGCGTTCGCTTCATTACGTCCTCACACATTTCAAGGAGCACTACAGAGATTTCTTTTCGTGTATGGTAATCCCTCATCAGCATTTGTCCCTTCCCAAAACTTAAAGCTCCGTTTGTTATTAACGGCTCCCCTAATTTGGATAGATCTATTCCCCATGCATGGTAATAAAGTTGATTGCCCATTACACCAAAGCGCTTTTCTAATTCTTTTAGATCTGTATTAGCCAAACCACCAACTGTTTGTATCCCCATAGCATTTAGATTTGCTTCCATTCGTTTTCCTATGCCCCACATTTCCGATAGAGGTCTTACCGGCCATAATTTCTTTGGAATATCCTCATAAGTCCATCTAGCAAAGCCTGTTTTCTTTGCTTCAAGGTCTAAAGCTAATTTGGCTATTAACATATTTGGTCCCATACCTACTGCACTAGGTATATTAAATTGGTCAAGAATAGCCTTTTGTATTTCCTTAGCCGTTTCTTCTGGTGAACCCCAAAGCGTTTCAGTACCGGTTAAATCAACAAAACTTTCGTCTACACTATACACATGTATAGCATCAACCGGGACGTAATTAGAGATTAATTTTGTAATCGTCATCGACATTTGAATAAAGAAACTCATTTTAGGCTCAAACAATCTAATGTCAGGATGTTGAGGTATTTCATAACGCCTACTACCAGTTTTGATACTAAATTTTTCTTTCATTAAGGGAGATGCAGCAAGCACTACGCTACCTGGCTGGTCAAAATTTGCTACTACTGCAACTGGAGTTTTTAAAATATCTAGCCCATGTAACATCGCTACGATACTGGCGTAAAAGCATTTCATATCGATACACATAATAGGTCTATTGGGCATACTCTCATAATTCATACAACTTCACGTCCCCTACTAACAAAAGGAATAACGGCTAGAACGTTACTGATCAAAAAAGTACGTTTTGCATGTCTTGTAAAACAAAATGCTTGAAATGAATCACCAACAATTTTAATGACTTTTACACGCCTTTTTGTTATGGAACCATCTTTTGCTACATACATCATGTTCACTAATTGTTTGCGCTGCATAGCTTTAATCAGTTGCTCTCTCATCGTAGTTTCCTCCTTACCTCTCGCAATTTTTAAAATTGGCTAATCACTATATCTGTACTTTCAATTTCTGCCGATGTGCCTACTGGTAAAGGATCAACTTCCATAAATTGAATCGCGCCTGGACTTTTAAACCTTTTATATCCAATTTGAACCAAGATATCTCCTACTACAGTTATTTATTATTGGGCACAATGATTTTCCCCTTTACCTATCATACGTAAGAACACTTGTTTGTATACATATTAGAACAAACGTTTGTTTTTTGGCAAGATTAAATTTTTGGAAATAAAAAAGACCAGGTACTCAAATGAGTGCTGGACTTATTCCCGTCAAGTAAATAGCTGTAAAAAATACTAAGCAGCCATATGGTATCGATATTCTATCGGTGCCAGTGAGCTATCTTTGAGGTGTTGTATCATCATTCGTTTTTTTACAACACACCAAAAATCCCTTTTAAGTTAAATGTTATTAACAGCGTACTGTAAGTTTTTTAACATTTAACTTAAAAGGGGATAATACTAGTTTAATCAAAACCAAATAGAAATTAAATCTTCTGCTATGGGACTTTCCCTTGCCTGTGGGTTACGTATATGTCTGACAGATACTCGGAGTACCAAACGGCAAAAAGAGAAAAAGCAAAAATAAATATAAGAAATTTTTTATAGAAAATACCTCATATTTAGTATTCTCTATAACTTATTGCTTAACAATATTCCTGATTTTTATTTTTGCTTTACTCAAATGTTTTGTATTATAGTTAGAGGAGTATTTTTATAATAAGTTTTTGCGCCTTGTTTTTAAATACAGATAGTAAGGCTAACAATAAAAAATAAGTTAGAAGTGATATTTATGACAAAAAATAAGATTAAAGAAGTTGCTTATAAACAATTGGCTGAAAAAGGCTACGATCAGGCAACTCTTTCTAGTATTGCTAAAGAAGTTGGCATTAAAACACCATCGATATATGCTTTTTTTAAAAACAAAGAGGACCTGTTTATGGCTGTATATAAAGATCTGCTCGAAGAGTATTACCTTCACATAAAACGATCAATTACCAATTTAAAAAATGGGTCGGCTAAAGAAAAGCTCTACCAAATAGTGAAAGAACTTTGTAATTACTATTTAAGTCAACCTGAAAAAACAGCAGCATATACAAAATTAGCTTTTTACCTTCCTCCAACTTTAAATGATAAAGTGAAAAACATTTTTAATGAGATGGAAGAAATGCTTTTTGAGGTGCTTGAAACAATCTTTTCAGAAGGAATAGAGCAAGGCATAATAAAGGATCAACCGGTTGATGACTTAATAGCCTCGTTTAATTGTTTGATGGATGGACTCTTTTTGGAATTACTTTTTTATACGGAAGAAAAATTTAGAAGGCGCGCCGAGCAAGTTTGGAACATTTATTGGAATGGGATTTACAAAGAACATTGAAAAGTGTTCTTCTAATCCCATCCTCAAAAAGATAATCGATAGCAAAATTACATAATGGTAGAATTTACTCAAACTTTGAAATAGCTTTTTCAAGGTTATCTTGATTGTAGCACCATCGTACGCTACAACACTTTCTGTTGCCTTTGCAGCCTTATTCATTGTTTTCATTACACCTGTCGTAATCTCCTCTGAAAATGCGGACATTTCTTCTGAGGTCACAGAAACTTATTTGGTATGAGATACTACACCCTAAATGGATTGGACTGCATAAGGTTATCGGTTTACTTTAAAATTCACTTCCGGGTATTTGGTCTTCAGCCTTTTAAGGGTTGAGCCATCGTCCGTCTGTTTTATATACTGGTCAAAAAATGCCAGGCTGAATTCGTTGATAATGCGATGGACTTCCTTGGGATTTTCACCTGGGCTCCGCAACAGAGGGGAGAACAAATGAAAATCAGTGAAGCTTGAATGATCCGTGTGGGGAATGACCATTGACATGCCACCGCCAGCTAACCCACGTTCACTGCGAACCTTGTCTTTATAGGAATCTTCATCAGAATCTTCATTTATTTCTGCACTCATGAGCAGAAATGGTTTTCCAATCCCACTTTCAGGTAAAACTTCCCCATGCAATGTGCCATCCATATCGATGGCTGCTTTGACACGAGAGTCTTCTGCAAGTATTTGTGCTGCGGTAGCCCCACCGTAAGAGTGCCCAAACATTCCAATACGCGAGGTATCAATCTTTCCTGTAAAGAAGCCGGTCTCATCGTTTTGATTAAGCTTCTCTAACTGGTCAAGTACAAAAGTGACATCTTCTTTCCATAATTTGATGTGGCGATCGCGTTCGTTAAAATCAGTTAAATTGAAGGGCTGTACGTAAGCAGTTCGACCATCTGGAAAGACGGTAGCTGCAGCATCAAATGTATGATCGATACCTAGAACAATATATCCTTGACTAGCCAACTCCTCAACTTCAAACGTGTTTTGATTACGAAAACCATTAAACCCATGAGAGAAAAGTAATATGGGATAATGATTCTCTGAGTCTGAGAGTTGTAAATCCATAAACGAATGAGATTTTACCAAGTCCAGGTGGCTGAATGCAAATGCAGGAATGGACAATGTTTTTTCCAATCCCTTGGAGAGCTCATTTATGTTACGAATATAAGGTTCTCGATCCCCTTTGCTTTTTTCAGCTGCAGGATACCAAATTTGCACCATCAGTTCACGTCGGTCGGTTGGATTTTTTGAATATGGTTCACTTCTCTGCTGATCGACCCAATGATATAGTTTCGTACCGACCATATGTGGGCCAGTTGGTTCTTCAAATGAAAATACCGGCATAAGTAAGGGTAACGTAACTGCTACAGAAATATAGATGAACAACAACAAAGACTTAACAATGAATATACTCCTGTTTCTGAACCCCTTTTTCCGATCAGCTGATAAATAGCATATAATCAAGATAACTGGGGTTAAATAGGCTGGAATCATCTGCCATCTAAAACCTTCTGCCAATAGCTGTATTATAACCATTCCAATAGCAACCAAAGATGCGAATTTAGACCACTTTTTTGTTTCCTTACCTACTAACAGTATCCAACTCAATAGACTAAAATTTACAATTATCAAAACAATTTCCCAGAAATTCATTGGCCTGTCTCCTTAGAATGCATTTTACTTCTAAATATAGTGATTAAACATCTAAACACTTTCTAAATCGTTTCTAAAAACAGATTTCTTCTTCCTATTCGGAATTTTACTCCAATATGTGAAATATCTTAATATCCATTCAACTGGTCCCATTTTAAAATACCTTAACCAAACAATACTAAAAGTAATTAAAATAGCGTGGATTATGAAGCACACAATTAATGAATTAATAGGTGTAAAACCAATTATGATACTAAACACAATTAGTAAAACACTTTGTGCAAGATAATTTGTTAAAGACATTTGTCCATAGAACTTTAATGGAGTTAATATCACTTTTGCCTTGTCCCATTGTAAAATAATAAGAAGACTGCTAGTCATCATAAAGGCAACACTATAATCTTCTAGCATTTCAAATCCTGAAGGGGGAATGTTAAATAACTCTGATAACTCTGACCCCCTTAAATAAAATGAAGATACATAAGTACAAATATTAACGATTAAAAAAATCGAAATATACTTTAATTTTCCATAGACATTTTCAAAAAATTTAAATTGCCCCATCGTAAAACCTAGCATCATAAATGAAAGCCACTTACTTATGACGGATAGTAATTCTAGCCATACTATTCTCTCACCATAATACGGTTGAGATAAAGCTGTAACTATAGATAAGGCTATTAGCGTAACCGTTACTATTAAGTTAGTCCACTTATTTCTTTTGAAAAATATTACAATAAACAGGCCAAGTACAGCATAAACCATTAAAACATCTTGAATTCCTTGCGGTGCATAAAATGTATGGATAAGTCCTAATACAAATAAAAAAGAGATTCTGCGTAAAAACAAAGGATATCTATTGTTTACTCTTTGATTGGATCGATTCATAAAAAGATAACACCCAAATCCAAATAAAAAGAATAAAATAGGGTAAAATGTCCCGTTGAATATATCATAAAATTTAGCGTGTAACTCGCTATAAGAAAAATAACCCAAAACCTGGTAACTATTCACAAGAAGTACCCCCAGCAAAGCAAATCCTCGTAAGTAATCCATAATATCTATTCGTGGATACGAATTTAGTTTATTCATTTCAATTCTCCTAAAATATATATTTATAACATTATTAATTGTGTGCTACGGATACAACCTTGCAATTTTTAATTCGCCGATAGCTTCTAAAGTATGTATCGATAATTCTAAATCTGCTAATGTTTCGTATAATTTTTCCACATAACGAACACCACGAATGTCTTTAGCAAGTTCATCAAAGCTTCTTGCATCCATAATTTATCGTGGATAACCTAGAAACTCAATTGACCGGTCATTCCCAATCAATCTCATGGCAATTAAATCACTGTAGTCTGTATCATTTCTGTTGATAAGGTGTTTGACCAGCCGCCAAGGATTCTCCAATTGACAGGTAGTTTTCAGTCTGAGCTAAAGCAGATGAAACCTAAATACCCTTCTGGTATTGCTACTAGTGAAGCTCAGGTATCGTTTCATCTGCCCCACTCCTTTCTTCCTATCAAAAACTTAAAATGCCCAGCTACCTTTACGGAAAATTGGCTCTACAGTTCCATCTGGTAAAATACCGTCGATGTCCATCTCACTGCTACCAATCATAAAGTCCTCATGTGTTACTGAAATATTTGCACCTAACGCTTCAAGCTGATCGTTTTCTAAATCTCTTCCACCCTCTAAGCAAGTTGGATAAGCTTTACCAATTGCTAAATGGTTCGATGCATTTTCATCAAACAATGTATTAAAGTATAAAATCCCCGATGCTGAAATTGGCGATCCATGTGGTACAAGTGCTACCTCCCCTAAATAGCAAGAGCCTTCATCCACATTCATAAGCTCCTGTAATAAATCATGTCCTATCTGTGCTTCAGCTTTAACAATTTTTCCTTCTTCGAATGTCAGTTTAAAGCCATCGATAATATTCCCCTGATAAACTAATGGTTTTGTATTGCTGACATAACCATTTACACCTTGTTTCATCGGTAACGTATAAACTTCTTCTGTCGGCATATTAGCCATAAAGATCGTATCATCTGGCGTTTTACCACCCCCAGTAATCCATTTATGCTGTGGCGCTAAGGCAATTGTTAAATCAGTACCTGGCGCTGTATAGTGAAGCTTCTCATATTTTTTATTGTTCAGTAGGGCCGCACGAGATTCTAAATTTGTTACATGCTCACGCCAGTTTTTAACAACATTACCTTCACCGATATGAACAGTTTTAAAAATAGCCTCCCATAATGCAGGTACTTGTTCCTCAGCTGATAGGTTTGGGAACACCTTCGATGCCCACTTTGATGAAGGAACTGCTATCATCGACCAAGCTATTAAATCCTTCATTACTGCGTTGCGATTGTTGCTCAGAGCCGCCCCTGATACCTTTTGATAGGTAGCTAGACGATCGGCTGAAATACCTGTAAATTTATCAGGGTCTGCAGCATCTATCATTAATAGTGCTCCTTTACGTTCGATCAGCTCATCATTCATTTTGACTATCCATTCTGGGAAACGATTAAATTCTTCATCTGAGGCATGTTCAAAGTAAGCTCGATCCATTTCATCATCTGATAAATTAACATGAACACGTCCCGCCCCAGCCTTATAAGCTTCTTTCACAACTAAACGGGCGAAATCCAATGCATCCACTGATGTATTGACTAATAAATATTGCCCTGGTTGAATATTGACACCGACTTTTACCGCAAGTTCTGCATACGCTTGTAATTTTTCTTCAAAAGTCATATTATTTACCTCACTTTTGTCTAATTGTTTATTATTACCTTAAAGATAAACATTTTCTTTATTTAAATGAATAACTGTTCCCTTACAATTTGAAATATAATCTTACTAAATTGTAACTATAGAAGTTCCTTTAATATTTTTCCGAATCATGAAAAACTAAATCTCGAATAAATACCATGAAAATCATTTGCTTATTTGCATTAAGAGTAAGATGGTGAAGAATTTTGGTTTACCTAACTAAATTAGTTAGGTGATTGTTATTATAAATCTCACTCATTTCTTCCCGATTTCTTTCACTTAATCTTTAATCAAAGGGGTAATACGGTACAACTTTTTTTATAAACGGTTGCAAGGTTCTACATTTTTGACCATTCTGTACAACGATAACTTTGGTTTATTGATTTCACCTGTAATCTGGTAGCCTATCCTCTGATACAATTTAATGGCAAGATGGTTCTCTTTCTTTACCGTCAGCGAGCATTTGGCAAAGCCTTGCAGGCAGGCCTGTTCCTCGGCAAACTCAAGCAGCTTGGTACCTACCCCCAGTCCCCGGCTTTCGGGCAATAAAGCGATTGTTCCGATGTGAAACTCGTCATCTTCTCCCTCCTTCATGGTGATCATGGAATAAAACATTTTGATATTCAGAATATTATAAGCAACAAGGTCTAGCTTTCGGAATGAAAGCAGCTGTTTAAAAGTGGGCCATGCAAGACGATTTAAAACAGGTATGGGATAGCAAGTAATCATCCCTAAAGTTTTCCCATCCATTTGAGCTTCGTAAGCATATTGATGACTAAAGCGGTTGTTCTCCTGCTGCCATAGCGTACGAAATGTCCCTTCGATCGTGTTCTCCTCCTCAGATCCTGCAAGTGAAAACGCCATGTATTCCAATGCCATTACATTTAGCTTAGCGCTGACCATGGATCGATGATCAGCCTTTACAATTGAGATTTGATTCATTTCCTAGCACTCCTTTTCTCTTTTTATATTATTGATGTTAATTATCATCCTTAGCTTTGAAGCCATAATAAAACGTATTTAAAAAAAGCTCTGCAGCGGATTTTTTAGGCACATTACCTTCATGTACCTGTTCCCATGTATGGAAAAGTAGGGCATAAAGCGTATTCAAAATCCATTCGCTGCTAACCGTTTGCTGAAAGTAACCTCTTTGTTGCAACAGCTCAATAACGCGTCGTATGGGTTCCCTCAGCTTCTCTTCGGCTTCACCTAATTCTTTGTTGTTAAATACAGATGCATCATGACCTAGAAAATAGATTTTGTCACCTATGGGGATTAACGCTTCAATGAGTTCAGGGATATAGTTTTCGCTTCTTTCCTCATCCAGTGGAATCTGGTTTACGGTATCACTTACCAGTTGTATAGCCCGATGGCCCAAGAACAGCATCAATTTCTCTCTGCTTTCGACGTAGCGATGAAGTGTAGCAATGCCAATTCCCGCATATTCCGCAATTTCATTCATCGAAGCAGTAGGATTTTCAACAAGCAATATAGTAGCCGCATCAAGAATTGCATTAAATCTCGCTTCCTTCAACGCTGACAAGCCTTTTTCCATTGTGAATCTCTCCCTTATTTGTATAAAGTGATTATTTTTGATAGATAAATATATCATTTGATATCAATATAAACCATTTTATACAAATTATCAAGCCATTGAATGTACATTTTTCTAAAATTTTACAAAATAATGACAAACACAGATTTTACAGTAAATAAAAAATCCATTTTAATAAAGAGATTAATCAAAATGGATTCTTTTCTTTTTGAATGAACATTCCTTAAAAAGTTTGATCAATTAAATGAACCTTCTTCAACTAACCACCTGTTAGTTGAACAAAAAACTAACTCTACCGTCTACATTGCATACGTTTTTTTCAGAAATATCCTTTTCTGAAGTATCAGACAAGGTGATATGGATTCTATCAAAGGGAGCGACTCCTCGATATGATATAATTTTAAAAAATTTAGAATTTTATAAAGGTAATTGTAAACTTTGTATAAACATTTTTCTCACTTTCAACTTTAATCAAGGCATGATGCGCTTCAATAATCGCTTTAGTTAAAGCCAAGCCAATCCCAGTCGAGTCATGTTTTTTAGAAGTGCTTGCTTTGTAGAACCGATTAAAGATATTTGGTAAGTCTTCAGCAGCAATCCCTTCTCCAAAATCTTGAATTATGAGCTCTGTATAAATCGGTGTATCATTAACTTGAATTGTGATTGTATCATCAGGTTTGGAATGCTCAATCGCATTCTTTAGCAAGTTCACCAAAGCTTCTTGCATCCATAATTTATCGTGGGTAACCACTACTTCCTCCGTCCCGTCCCAGTCAATTGACAAATTCCTTTCATTGATTATATTTTCCAAACGATTCAAAACTTCATGAATGGTCTCCACCAAGTTTAAAGATTCTTTATCAAATGAAACAGCTTTGGCATCAATTTTCGCTACTTTTAACAAGTTTTGAATCAAGACATTCATTCTGGAGATTTGAATTTCATTATTTTGCAATAATTGAACTTGTTGTTGACGGGGCAAGTCTTCATTCAATAACATTTCATTATAGATTGATATAGTTGAAAGTGGCGTTTTTAATTGATGGGATATGTCTTGCAACATTTGTCCTAAAAATTCCTTCTCACCAAGTAAATCCTTCATATTTTTTCTAATTATGTCTTTCATAGAGCGGAATGAAACAGCTAATTTGGCGATTTCTCCTTCTTTATTTTCATTTATTGTAACTGAGTAATCTCCATCAATTATTTTCTTAGCAGTTGATGTAAGTTGCTTAATTTTATTGAAAATAATCTTGTATTGTATATAGTTTGCTAGAAACAGTATTAATCCGAAACAAATCATTCCCCATAATATTGTTTGATTAAAGCTAGAAATATGGTTATTTAAAAGTGGAAAAAATTTCGTTTCCAAATCTTCGTATAATCCATACTGTCTAAAGATTTCTCTCCCTTTCTCCTGATACTCACTTGAATCAGAAGAATTACTTGTTAAAACTTTCATAATTTCTGCTTCATTCTCAGGATTTTGTTCAATCAATTTGGCGGATATTTCTCCCCAGGCTGTAATAGAATCCATTTTTAAATGATTGTAAAATATTTGATGTGAAATTAACTGATAAACCATAAATAGAGAAAATAAAACCACCAGTATTATCATATAACCTTTCAATTCGGTATTTTTCATCATCTATTCTCGGTTCACATCCTTATCCCAATGATATCCTAATCCTCTTTTAGTAATGATAAACTGAGGATTTTTGGGGTCATCTTCAATTTTTTCTCTTAAACGCATTATGTATACAGATAACGTATTTTCACCAAAAAAAACATCATCTTCTTCTGTTATTTTCAGTAGGATTTCATCTCTTTCTAATATTTTGTGAGCGTTTTTCATAAAAGTTAACAAAAGCTTATATTCTAAGCTTGTTAATGAAACAATTCCTTGATTTTTATATACCTTTACTTGGTTCATATCCACTTTTATATTTTCAGATATTAAAATCATTGAGATTTCTTCCACCCTAGCTTGTTTGCGTAATTGCACTCTTACTCTCGACATAAGTTCTCTAACTCGAAAAGGTTTTGTTATATAATCATCTCCGCCTATATCTAGCCCCATTACCACATTTGCTTCTTCATCAAGAGCCGTTAAAAAAATAATAGCTGTTGCATTATTTTGGTTTTTGAAGTGTAAGCATAAATCATAACCATTTCCATCTGGAAGGTTGATATCTAAAATAGCCAAGTCAAAAGTATTATCATTAAATTGGCTTTTCGCTTCTTTTACACTAGTGGCTCTAATCACCTCATACCTTTCATTTCTTAATGAAAATTCAATGGCTAGACCGAGCGCTTCATCGTCTTCTACAAGTAGTATTTTATTCAAATATATCTTCTCCTTCCTCTCACTCCATATTAACATTTACCACCAAATCAGAATAACCTGACTATAAGTAGCCAGGTCATAGGTATTACTCTTCTCTTATCATATCTATAATATTATCCTGTTGGACTCTTCTCAGCGGTAGCAGAACAGATAAATAACTGATTAACAAAGCTGCAGCAAACGTAATGATACAAGCATTATAGGGAATCGACCATTCAACATGAAAGTGACCCGATGCAGCCGTGTATATAACATATGAAAGTATACAACCGTAAAAAATACCTTGCAAGCTTCCAGAAAAACCGTAAATCAATGCTTCATAAATAATCATTTTTTTCAAATCTCTTTGGGACATGCCTATGGATTTTAATGCAGCCAGCTCTTTCCGTCTAATCATGATACTTATAGTAATTGTATTAAGTATATTTAAACTGCCAATTAAAGAAACGACCACAATAAAAGCATATACAAGAACTTTGATGGTGAGAGCTTCTTCATTTTTGGCTTTATTCTCTTCAAAGTTATTGACCACTGCAATATCGTGTTTTTTTCCAATAGTCTTCTGGATGTCTTCAACAGTCGCGATAGATTGATTTGTATCCTTCAATTCAATCTTAATACTTAAGTCTTGTTCGGAAACCTCGGATACATTTTTAATCAACTTTAATTGTTCTAAAACTTCCAGATTTTCAGAAGAAACATTATTTTCTGCTTGTAAATAGATTGTAAGATCCGATTCGGACGGATCGTTCACAAGTTTGGATGATAATGCGATGTTCATTAAAGATGAAAAAGTAATAAACAATACACTACTTATAATGATTGATAAAATAGTAACGACATAACGATTTTTATTTCTTTTTACATTTTTAATGGCCATACTTAATGGGAACGAAAAAGGCTTTCTTAGCACTTTATTATTTTGTTTTTTGATTCTCTCTTTTTTTATTGACAATCTACTGCTAATTGCCAACAATGGTGATATTCTTCCTGCGAAAAAGGCGGGGTAGTAACTGGACACTAATACAGCTATCAGAGTAAGAATCGAACTAGTAAATACTATCTTCCAATCAATATTGAAAAAGGAATATGAGCCTTTGTCTAATAAAATCCAGAAAAAAGCTTGGAGAATAGCAAGCGCCAATAAGCTGCATACAATCCCAATTGGTATGGCTATGAAAGCAAGAACCGCAGCTTCTTTCATGACAATTTGTCGAATTTGTTTTCGTGTAGCACCGATGCTTCTCAACAAGCCGAACTGCTTCATTCCCTCTACGATACTGATTTGAAAAGCGTTATAAATAACAACAATTGTCGTAATTACAACAATGCTAACTACAACTACTAGAATAGCCAAAATCGATTGATCCGATTCCGGTTTCAAAGCTCGAATCAAATCAGTATTAATAGCAATGTTATTGTCTTCAGTAATTGAGTTTAATTCGTCTAAAACCTCATTAAAATCTGCCTTCTCGTTAATTTCTATTAATATCCTTCCCTCTCCAATAGCAAACTCGCTTTTATACGTTAATAATCTCCCCTGTTTATTTTTTTGTGTAAACTCGCTATTATTTAGTAAACCGACCAGTTTATATGATTGTCCATCCAGTTCAAATGAATCACCTAATCGGAGATCTTTTTTTATAGAAGGAATTAACCAGGAATCGATAGCGGCTTCATGAGCATTGGTTGGTAATTTTCCATCCAGAAGACTGTAGGTTAGAAAATTTAAGGCGTGATGATCCGCGAAATTAATTTGCGCAGAAACCTCTCCAAGTGGAAAGATGTCCCCTTCAGACATTAAACCAAACGATTCAACTTGGGGATTAAATCTGATTTTATTTAATATTTCTTCATCGTAATCTGAAATACCAACATGAAAAGAAACACCGTTTAATTTCTTCATGTTCTCAATTCGAGCGAGTTGAGATCCTTTCATATATAGACCAATAGTTGAAATTAACGCTACAGAGAGTACGATTCCAACCAAGGTCAAAATTGTTCGTTTCATATTCCCTTTTAAATACTTAGTACCTAGTTGCTTATAACTATTGATCAAAATCATTCCCTCCGGTCAGTGACTCTTTCGCAGTCAGTCGTTGGTCAGAAATGATTTCACCATCTTGTATAGTGATAATCCGATCCGAAGCTGATGCTATCGTTAGATCATGAGTAATCATTACAATGGTTTGATTGTATTTCTTTGCAGTGAATCTAAATAAATCCATCACTTCTTTCGTATTTCGAGTATCTAGATTACCTGTAGGCTCATCAGCAAGTATCAAATGCGGACGATTAATAAGCGCCCTGCCGATTGAAACCCGTTGCTGTTGCCCTCCAGATAGTTCGGAAGGTAAGTGATCCTTACGTTCTTGAAGCCCCAGGATATTAATGATTTCATTTAAATACTCCATATCTATAGATTCACTATCCAATAACGTAGGTAAAGCAATATTTTCTTGGACATTTAATACCGGTAGCAAATTAAAGAATTGAAAAATGAACCCGACTTTTCTTCTTCTGAATACTGACAGCTCATTATCTGAATATTTATAAATATCATTATCCCCAATGAATACCTTCCCAGAACTAGGGTGGTCCAAACCACCTAAAATATGAAGTAGAGTACTTTTACCAGAACCAGAAGCACCGACGATTGAGACAAACTCGCCTTGCTGAATAGAAAGATTAATTCCTTTTAATGCATCTACCCTGTTATTGCCTTCCCCATAACTTTTCACTATATTCTCCATGCGTACAACTTCCATATGACCCATCCTTTCATCATTAAAACTCAATCTTTTATGTAAGTTTTGTCATTTAGAATAACAAAATCCAAAGCCATATATCCGACCCATATTTGATTCTTAATATAACTTACAAGTATCATTTGTCCATTCAAATCTATCTGGCTATCTATCAAATCATAATCACTTATAGAATAGAACAAATTTAGTGAACCAGGTAAATCTTTAATTTCATTAACAGGGTCTGAAATGGTAGACACACTGTCTGGTTCTTATCTTGCTCTAATAATTCCTTTCTTAACTACTTGTTCAGCAGTAGTTTTGTTAATAACCATATACTCACGTTCTGATTCACCTTTTTTTGTTACGATGAACTTCGCTTTGTAATCATCAGTTTGTTTGGTTTTATTTTTATATCCCTGCTTAACTTTATTTACATCTTCTTCTGTACTGATAACTAAAATTCCATTGGCCGGTTGTGGTGGTCCTTGAATATAACGTTTTACTCCGAATCCTATACCTATAAAAATAGCGATAACTAAAATAAACTTATAATTTTTTTCATTTTCTTTCTCCTTTTTACTAGATGTCTAAATTATAGACTAGATATTCTTTATATTTGAATAACTGTTATCTAACTATTTATTCTCTATTCTTACTCAATTGTAAGAATAGATACTTTTCCATATGTTAGGAAATGGCAATTTACTTCTAAAATAATAGTATGATACATTGCGTTGTTTGGAGAAGCATCGCTCGACTCCTGCGGGAAAGCGAGACAGACGAGACCCCGCACGAAGCGAAGCGTAGGAGGAGGCTCATCGCCCGTCCGCGGAAAGCGAGCGGAATGCTTCGGAAAACAACAGTAGAATCACAGTGCCAAATGAAAAAAGCGAGGTATTCAACGATTAAATCGTTGAATACCTCGCAATGTGAGAGGATATGGACTTTTTCAGTGCCCTTGAATCTAGCATTCAGTTTTTTTAAATATCATTTGATATGTATTTTGAAGCAATACTATACTACCTTTAGTTATGTTTAATTTTAAACCTACTGATTTCGTCAATTATTTCACTTGACATTTTATCTAATACGCTTGCATAACTAGCTATTTCTTCATTAGAAGCTGTTTGTTGCTCAATCGATAATGCAATAATTTGTAAGCTTGAAGATGTATCCTCTGCAACTTCAGCAATTTCAACAATTGCTTCATTGGTTTTATTTGCTTGTTTATTTACATTTAGCACAATACTTTTGACTTCATCTGTAGCAACGCTAATTTGATAAATATACTCTACAATGTCTTTAAATGCTTCACCTGATTGTTCTACTACTTCTCTACCTTCATCAACAAATTGCGAACCATTATTAATCGATTTAACAGCACTAGATGTTTTGCTTAGAATGTCATCAATTAATATTTTGATATCATACGTAGCCTTCCCTGCTTCTTCTGCTAATTTTCTAACCCTATCAGCTACCACTGCAAAACCTTTTCCTGCTTCACCAGCTTGAGCTGCTTCAATAGAAGCATTTATTGCTAGTAAGTTTGTTTGATAAGTAATACGTGTTATAAGCTCTAAAATCGTTCTAATTTCTTGTGATTTTTCCCCTAAAGCATTGACAACATCCGTTGATTCTTTTACAGAAGCGTTAATTGTGTTCATTTTATCAATTGATATTTCAATTAATGACAACCCTAAATCAGCTTTTAAATTAGTCTCACCCGCTACATCTGAAACTGCTTGTACTGCATGTGATACATTTCTCATTTCTTCATTAATAGCTTGAAACGATTCTGATATTATTCACCTGAACATCTGATCCAGATACGATTCCCTTATTGAAATTGGCTATTTTCTCAACTGAGGAACTATTTTGATCAGCAATTGATGTAAACTCCTCTGTATAAGACGATACTTTCAAAGAAGCTTTCTTCGCCTTTTGAATCACTGTTTCTATGTTATCAATCATATTATTAAAATAATAGGATAACTGTCCAATTTCATCTTTAGATTTATCCTCAAGGCGTATCGTTAGGTCACCTTTAGCAGCAAATGTCATCGCATTTAATACCTTGTCAATTCGCTTAATAACTATAAATCGTGTACATAAAGAAATAATGAATGTTCCAATAAATAAGGATACAAAAGTATTGATGGTAACTTCAAGACTACCATTGATTTTATCTACTTTATCAATTTGATCATTAATAAAATTTGAGATATGAGAACTGATATATAAACTGATAGCTACAGCTAAAATCATTTTAAAAATTAGACTTTTTCTAAATTTAATCGTACCTTTTTTAGTTTCATCTGTATTCATTTATTTACTCCAATCTTATGTATGCTTACGTCGTACTGCCCCTTACATACATATTCGTTACTGTATAATAAACTACTTCATATTTACATATGTTGGATTATCTTGTGTTGTAGCATACTTTCTGATGTTGCAAAATCCCAACTTGGTTCTGCAATACCCACTCCTGTAATGGCACTAGGAATTTAAATCATTTTCCCTGCAACTTCACCTATTAGCAAAAATGGTGTACTGAAACTATTTATAAGTTGTTCTATTTCATAGGCAATACCAAATAAGCTTTTTACATAAAATGCGCCTGTGTCGATTCAACCACAGGCGCTTTATCGTAGCATCATTACCTAACTAATTTAGTTAGATTAAGTGGGTTATAGCATTCTATTAAGATTCGTTAATGGTAAAAAGCTATGGCAATTTCAAGAGCTTTAAGTGGCTCTTTGATTGAATCAAGCGTATAGACCAGTTTTTCGTCCTGCCAAACAATTGAATTCCCTGATTCATAAACATCTAAGCGCGCAAAACCATTTTGTTTTGGAATTGGGAGCATATGTGTTTCTAGAAATTGGACTGCCTGTTTTGCAAGTTTTACACCTGCTTCTGAATTGACTGTTCGTGTATGTGTCGCAATTGCCCATCTACCCTCATTCCAACCAGTCCATAAAGAACCAGCTCCTGCATCCTGATAACCTTTAATTTTATAGCCAAGATCAACCTCTTGACCACCATTTTGACTGAAGTTCATAAAAGCAATTTGCTCATTTGCTTCTTTAGCATTCTGATATTGCTTTACTACCAGCCTTGCAATAGCAGTAGCTGACTGTGAATTTTTAAGCTTCGGATCATTGATTGGCAAATACTTTTTACTTTCAAAAAATAGTATTTCAACTTGGTTAGCTTCAGCCTTCGTTGTTGCAGTTAAAAATGTACCTTCTGTTATCGGTAGCCCTTTTGGTAAAGTTATAGATAAATTAGTTTTAAGCTGGTTCTTAATATTTTTTAGTACACCCGCCTGTGTAAGAGATGCTTCTGTGTTTCCCTTATTTGTTTTGGACGGTTCCTGATTTTCGTTTGATTGATGCTCTTCTTGTGACTTGTTTGGCACGTTAGATTCTTGTTCCTCTTGCGGCTTGCTCGGCACGTTAGATTCTTGCGCCTCTTGTGGCTTGCTCGGCACATTGGGTTTTTCTTCTTTATCAGAGCATGCACTTATTATACTGAAACTTAAAAGCATGGAGATAAAAAGTACTTTTTTCATGGCATTGGCCCCCTAATTTTTTTCTTCCTGTCCTTAATCAACTGAAACTTTTTGTTATTTAATCTCATTAATTCATTTCATCAAATCATTAAACTTTTGACCGAGTATAACGTATTCCTTATTCTTTGCCTTTAGAAAACCAAACTTATTTAAGCCTTAAACGAAGAACAGCTTTGTCATCAACTAAACCACAAAATACTGACGTTGTTACTACCACTAATGGAATTAGAGTTCTTTAATGTGAAAGGTTACTTGTTTCTTTTCAGGTTAATCTATTCTTTCACTTCTTTTAGGGTTACTTTAATACGAGGATAATAGATACTCGTAACACCTTCAAACGCAGAATCTGTGCCAATAAATAACCACAGTTCTCCTTTTTTATCAGTTTCAACAATAAACGGGCGTTGTTTATTATTAAAAGGCTTTAACTCATACTTCTTATCTATTGTCGTCTTTGCCAAGTCACCAATCATAAATGCATCTTTACCTTCTTTTTTTTGATTCCCTTTATCAATATTCATCAAATAAAATCCCGTGTTATCTAAAACTGGGATTGGTTCCGTATTGGTTGCACCAATTTTCACATATACACTTTCACCAGGCGATCCACCTACGCCTATTTTATCTCCAGCATTAGTGGCAATATCGAAATCAAACGTCACACTATATTTTGTATTTGGTTTTAATCGATCATTTGTATCCAATTTCTTCTTAACAAACATAAATAAATCGTCACTTCCATTATATCCACTTAAGTAAAGACCTTTTTGTTTATTGTTTATCTCTTTAGGTAGTGACTTAAGAGAAAATCGGAGCTTATAACGAAGTTTATCTTTATATGGATAGTCAGAAAATCCACCGATCCATCCATTTTTATCCTTGCTAAAAGTTGATTCAACAATGATATCATCGTAATTCGTTACTACCTGGTCTAAATCAATAAGTGTGACAAACGCATTTTTGTTTAACAATAAAATTTGCTCTTTGGTTAAATCTCCAGCAAAACCACTAATAACGCTATCATAAGTATATCTTATTGAAAATTCGCCAATTTCCTTTTCAAGTTTCGCATAGTCTTCTTTGTCGAGCATTTTATTAAAACTAACAATTACTGAGAATACATCCGATGTCGAAGCTCCCTCAATCTTTCGAGTTAGTTCTTCTGATATTTTATAAGGGAGAATATTTACATCGTGTACATTACTGTGTGCTGCTAATGCCGGTTTAGTCAAATTTAATCCTGAAACTGATCCGCAAAATACTAACGTTGTTGCTACTACTAATGAGATTTTTTTACTACTCATTTATTTACCTCCTAAAATTCGATTCAGTTAATAGACGAGAATAAGATTGGATTTTTTTAAAAAAATCCAATCCAAGAGTATTAAAATATACCTTACAGTTATAGAACTCATTTACCTAACTAAATTAGTTAGGTAAATGCTATTATAAACATTTATTCTCGAAAATTCACCAATTTTCTTTTCAACTTTTGCATAGTCAGTAGTCACATAATCTTCTTTATAAGCGTTTTATCAAAATAACAATTATTGAGAATTTGTTTGATGTCGAATCTTCTCCTATCTTATAAGGGTGAATACTTACTCTTGAACCTTACTGTTTCTAATAGCGGCTCAGTCAAATTTAATTCTGAAACTGGTCCGCAAAATAATACATTGTTACAACTACTAAGGATTTTTTTCAATTCATTATTTACCTCCTAAAATTATAATTTAATTATTAGACGAGAATTCATTAGAATGAGTTTCATTATTTTTCAAAAGAACCAATTAAAGGATGTAAAATGCTAACATAAAATTATAAAGTTCTTTAAAATGAGGCTGCGCCTAATAGGGTTCTTTCATCAACCGGAGCCCACTTTCGAAGGCTTTGGCCAACATGTTTTTTGTAAGAAAGCAGATAATGGGCGTTCGCGTAAGCCTAAAATAGCTTTGTACATATTCTGTGCTTAAGACATGTATTGAAACTTAACTAGAGAAAGGATGTAAGTATTAGCTCAAATATTGACTATACTTCACCGTCAACACAGTTCACCTCTGATGTCAATGACAACACTCTTTTTAAAAGAGATGATCGGAATTTTATAAACATTCTAGGTGTAGAACAATTAAATACGTTAGAAAATACATCTTTGCTTGATATTTTTCTAAGTAAGAATAAGATGATAGAGCCACACTATCATCAAAATGCAGCAGAACTTGTTTATTGTATTTCCGGTGCTGCGATTGTTTCTATATTTAATCCCTTTACAAAAGAGATTAAAAACTATCCGATCGAGCCTGGCCAAGTCGCCAATGTACCGCAAGGATGGTGGCATTATGAAATAGCTACTGAGAATGACACGCATTTACTGGCTATTTTTGATTCTCCAACTCCTGACGTTATTTTAGGTTCAGATATATTGAAATTTACACCTTCCAATGTCATGGCTCACGCGTATTGTTTAGATGAAACTCAGTGGAAGAAAACAATTGCGCCTGTTGTACCATCAACATATATCGGTCCACCTAAAGATTGTAACCGTGTAAAATCAACTGCTGAAAATCAAAAAGATCAAAAGCAACAAAATGATCCTCATCATGAACATAAAAATAAATATATGCCTTTGAACCCATATCCGCCATATCGCTATCCAAATATGAATCCTTATATGAATCCTTATGGCTCATATTATTAATCAAAAAACGAAAAATCATAATTGTTCATACGAGTGTATGACTCGACATCATAAGCTCTACACCTTTCATTGCATAAAAATAAATAAAAAGGAAAATCTATATTTTAAGTCATAGCTTCGTTATTACTAAAAGAGGTGTAGAAGATGGAATTATTTCCAGTGATCCATACAAATTTTTGGGATGCTGTAATAGCCGTTCCAGCAGTGTTACTTATTACACAGCTAATTAAGGTATTTATGCGCGTTAAGCCTAAATATGTTCCTGCAGTCGCCCTTGTTATTGGCTTGATTATTTCTATCTTCATTAGCCATAGACATAATCTTATTGCTGGAATATTTATGGGCTTTTTTTATGGTTATGCAGCTATCGGAAACTTTGCTGCATTAAAAACAACTATTAATAGCTATAAAAGAAAGAAATTAAAGGAATAAAACCTTAGCTCATAACGTGGAGCTGATTTCCGTTCCGACTGGGGGCGTCGAATAAACTGATCCCTAGACAAACGTTTTTACAAAATGACATCCAACTCTTTAGTTTTATCGGAACACTTTCAGAAATTATCGATCAACTTTCACATTTTATCACCCAACTTTTAATTTTTATCGACATCCACCTTCCAAAGAGCAAAAAAAGGATTCATACACAAAACTGTGTGTGAATCCTTTTACGTTGTCATCGCGATTACCCATTTTATTGTAAAAAATGATTAGAATTTCATTTATTAACACATCCTAATCTCAAATAAATGAACGAGAACATGAGTTAGGATGTGTATTTATGGAATTGGCAAATGGAAATCTAACATCTTTACGCTATAAGGAAATTTTTAAGATTTGGACGCAGATTGGCGTAAATAATGGTTATATAGCTTCAAATCATGCATTTTTCAAGCACGCTGTTGATAAAAAACTGAAGGCTATTATTGTGAATTTTGTGCAATGTTTAAAAGAGGAAAATAAACAACTAACAGCGTTATTAAAGGAAAATGGGATACTTGCCCCTACTACATCGATCGACTATGGAAAATTGAAAATGAAAAATATACGAGGGAAAAAAGCTATTAATGATACAGAGATCAGCACCATTTTATCGATGAATATAGCTTCTTCAGTTATTTCAGTCAGTCAGGCTTTAGAAATGTCTGTGAAGAAGAAGCATACTGCAAAATACGGTGAGCTTCATATGAGGTATGCGATACTTGGCGCAAAGCTAATACGGCTCAGTAACGACAAAGGCTGGCTACTAGCTCCTACAACAATTTAATGTTTCTCTTTAATGAGGAAGGTTCCTGTTCTATGTTACTCGCTTTCCCTTGGAAAGCGTCAGCAGCAAAGCGACCAGTCGGAACGGAAATCAACTCCTCATTTTGTCCAAGACTATACCTTATTTAAGTAAGATATCTTCATTTCATTACACAAGCGCCTCATTCACAAAAATTTCTGGTTTTTAACACTAAAAAGCTCTCGTTTCAACAAAACGAGAGCTTCAATATTTATTACTCATTATCGACTTCTCACAAACAACAGCTTGTACCACTGATTCACGATGAACGGTAACACAGACAAGCTATAAATAAAGCCTAATTGTGCGGTGCTTAATGTGGCAACTTCAAACACACCTGTAAGCATTGGAATAAACAATACTGCGTGTAAACTTAAAAAACCGATTAAGAATGCAAGCCAAGTATATTTATTCGAAAATAGTCCAATGGCGAAGATAGATTCTTTAGCTCTGGAATTGAAGCCATGCACTAATCGTGACAAGCATAATGTTGTAAATGCCATCGTGCTCGCCGTTAAAGTATCTCCAGTTGACAATCCGATTTCAAAGGCAACCGTTGTCGAAATGGCAATTAATATTCCTTCGAGCACCACTTGAGTAGTAAATGCTTTATTTAATAATGGTGCATGAATATTTCGAGGCTTGTCCTTCATTGTTTTTTTATTATTCGGCTCTAAACCGATTGCAATCGCCGGTAAACTATCCGTTAGTAAGTTAATAAATAATAGATGCACAGGTGCAAAAGGAACTGGCAAACCTAATATTGTTGCATATAAAACAACAAAAATGGCACCCGCATTCCCAGATAATAAGAACAAAATAGCGTTTTTGATATTCGTATAAATACTTCTACCGTTTGCAATAGCCTTTACAATCGTTGAAAAATTATCATCCGTTAGTATCATAGAGGAGGCATCCTTCGCGACCTCTGTGCCGGTAACTCCCATTGCCACACCAATGTCGGATTGTTTTAGCGCAGGACCATCATTAACACCATCTCCTGTCATGGCGACGACATGCCCTTTTTCTTGCCACGCTTTCACGATACGAATTTTTTGAGCCGGTGTTACTCGGGCATAAACAGAAAAATCGTTAACCTTTTCTTGAAGCTGCTGATCTGTTAAGCCTTCTATTTCATGCCCTTCAATCGCTTCAGAAGGATCATTTAAAATCCCAATTTGATTGGCAATAGCCGTTGCCGTAATTTTATGATCACCTGTAATCATCACCGGCTTGATACCAGCTTTTATACATTTTTCAACCGCACCTTCAGATTCTTTTCTTGGAGGATCCATCATCGCGACTAAACCAACAAAGATTAAATCTTTTTCAGCTCTTACATCGATTGCTCGATGTCCATTTACCTCTTTGTAGGCAACTGCTAGTACCCTTAACCCCTTTATAGAAAATTCACGATTTACCGCTTCGATTTTTTCGCGTTGTTGTTTTGTAATATTAAATATACCTTTTGAAGTTTCAACCTTTACAATTTTAGGAAGAAGGACATCTAATGCTCCTTTTGTAATCATAATAGATTGCTGATTGATAGTGTTCACAGTACTCATGAGCTTTCTATCTGAATCAAAAGGAATTTCGGCCACTCTTGGATAATAATCTCTTACTAATAATTCGTCAAAATCATATTGCTTCCCTAATTTTACGAGTGCCAGCTCAGTAGGGTCACCGATTTCCTTACCGTCCCTTTCCACAGCATCACTACATAATATTGCCTTTAACATAAGATCTTTCTCAACTGTATTTTCAGTGTATAGCTGATCATGTGGAATCACTTTTTCATCCACATAAACCTCTTGAACAACCATTTTATTTTCTGTTAATGTTCCTGTTTTATCTGAACAAATGACAGATACACTTCCAAGACTTTCAACAGCATAGAGCTTTCGAATAATGGCATTTTCCTTTGCCATTTTCTGTGTCCCAAAAGCTAGCACAATAGTAACGATCGAGCTTAACGCTTCTGGAATTGCTGCGACGGCAAGTGAAACAGCAAACATAAACGATTCTACAAGCGCACGTCCTCTAACAAGGTCAATTACGAAAATAGCTAGACAGATTAACGTAATCCCTAAAGCTAATTTTTCTCCGAAATGATCTAAACTTACTTGTAGCGGTGTTTTCTTCTCTTTCGCAGTATCTAGTAAATTTGCAATTTTGCCGATTTCAGTCTGCATTCCGATAGCTGTAACCATGACAATACCACGACCAGTTGTCACATAGCTTCCAGAGTATGCCATGTTCTTTTTATCAGCAACTGTTACATTGCTTTCCTTAATAGCATCAACACTTTTCCCCACAGCGATTGATTCACCTGTCAGCGAGCTTTCATTGATATGCAAATTATGACTTTCTAATAGTCTCCCATCTGCATTGATATAATCGCCAGCCTCCAAATAAAGAAGATCTCCAACGACTAGATCTTCTGAAGCAATCTCTATTAGCTGATTATTTCGCATTACTTTGGCAATTGGGGAGGTTAAGGCTTTTAAATTATCCAAAGACTGTTCTGCCTTGACATGCTGAACAGTACCTAGGATAGCGTTTAATATAACGACAACCATAATGACAACGGTGCTTCCTACTTCTCCTAATAGAAATGAAACGAAAGCAGCAATGATTAAAATAATGACTAATAAATCTTTAAATTGTCCAAAGAAAACGGCGAATGCACTTGTTTTTTTTCCTTCCGCTAATACATTATAGCCGTATACTTCCTGCCTCTTTTGAACGTCATAATCACTCAATCCTTGATCTGTCACGTTCAAAGTTTTCATCACTTCAGCTGATGATTGTTGATGATATTCTGACATTCGATTCCCCCTCCATTTGAAATTATTAGACAATCATGCCAATTAAGTAACTCACAGCATCCCTGAGAAAATGCTGTTATTAGTTAACAAGTTAGATTCCCATTAGTAGACCCCTTTGAATTATCTATCTTAGGCAGAGAGAACATAATGTATCCTAAAAATAGTATTGAATCATCAGACTCCCTATCTATTGAGCCCCTAAAATACTTTAACTACAACAATCTATTCCTTGTCCTATTCCAGTATGATAATAATCGATATAGAAATTAAATATTTGTTTAATATTGAACATATAAAATAAAGTGAAACTTGAATCAGTAGGGTTTTACGGGTAGTTCATGCAAGACAAAACGCGATGACAATGAAGCGATATCGAACATAATAACCTCCGCTTACTAGCTATATGAACAAAAAAAGACATTTGGAATATAGCTATTCCAAATGTCTTTCATCACATGCATAGACTCCCGATAGGCCAGTCTTGCAAATATTATCTTATTTTAGTTATCTTTCTTTATTTGCGGATATTAAGTAATCGAGTGTATTACGAGTTGTTATGTGCCGATTTCATCCCTAACTCAGCTCCATGTGAAACTGGCGCTCTTTTTAGAGAAAAAATGGCACAGCCTAAAGCACATAAAACTAAAATGGCACCGAAGCCCGCTAAATGCTTAGCAGATCCTGTAACAGCAAACATAGCCCCACCAACAGCTGATCCGATAGATATACCGATTTGTAATGCAGCAGTATTTAAGCTTTGTTGAATATCAGACGTTTTTGGATCAGTTTCTATTAAATAATTTTGTAATGGAGGGGTAAGTGCCCAGCTAAGTGCACCCCATAAAACTGTCGCGACTAAAAAGAGTGGAAAAGCAATAATTGTGTAAGGAATACTAAATAATACAACGGCAAATGTAGAGACAATAATTAGAATGGCTTTACCAGTACCAATTTTGTCACTTAGCCAACCACCAAGAGCATTCCCACTGACAGACGCTATTCCGAAGATTAGATAACAGATACTAATCCAAGAGGCATTCATATCAAATGCTTCTACTAAAAATGGCGTTAAATATGCATAAAGCATATAATGACCAGCCAGCATAAACAGTGTTGTTAATTGTGCACTTAAGATTTTTAAATTCGCCAATGATTTAATTTGAGCCTTTAATGGGACAATTTCTACAACTGGCATTTTTTCAAGTAATAACGCAATAAGAATCATAGATATAGTTGAAAGAAGCGCAATTCCTAAAAATATAGCTCTCCATCCAAATGCTTCCGAAACAAATATCCCAATTGGCACACCGATGACAAGTGCCGAACTAACACCTATGAAAACAAGCCCTAACGCTTTTGCACGATGTCTTGGTTCAACAATTTTTGTGGCAATTGTTAAGGATAAGACGATGACCAATGCAGTACTCATCGCCGTGAAAATTCTAGCAATCATGACGATCAAGAATGTCGTACTAAAATACGTCATAAGATTACCTAAAGTAAAAATAAATAAAGAAATAAGATAAAGGCGCTTCCGTTCCACTTTTGCGGTTAATGACAAAAGGACAGGCGCAGATATCGCATAGACGAGAGCAAATATTGTAATTAATTGTCCCGCTGTTGATAAGGACACATTTAAATCTTTTGCAATTGTTGGTAATATACCACCTACAATTAATTCCACCAATCCTACTGCAAAGGTAGTAACGGCCAGAATGTAAACTCTCCAATTCATAATTATCACCCTTCTGTTACACTTTCATTTTTGTAGGGAGATATGGATTATGCCTCGGCATAATTGCGTCCGGAATCGGCTTTATGCATAGGCCTGCACGACGCAGGTCAGTTAGCCGTTATCGCATGGATGCGATGATTTTAGGCTAACATCCTCTAAGAACTCCTTTCCGATTCCGTGACATCCGCCGGAGGCTTTAACTTCTTTCAGCAAATGATTTTTGTAGCGAAAGCGAAGCGTCGGCTACAAATGTATGTTTGGATACTGATGAAAGAAGTTAAAAAAAAATCCTGACTACAAAAATGAAGCACGATTTTTGTAGTCAGGATTTTATGGTTCCTGGTAGAGACCCTCAATCCATATTATTGAGGTTATACATATCAAATATTTACGTTAGCTATATTAGCATATTGAAATTTGCATGACAACACTTTTTTATTATTTCTTCTTGTCATCCATAAACTTAGTTCACTATAGCACTCTCATTCATTAAAGTGCAACCCCTTACCTACTAAAAAACCATATTAAAAGAAAGAAATTTCAGATTTTAATTATATTTTTTCAAGTTTGACCATACATACTAATATAACAGAACATTGTGAGGTGATTGTTTGCGAATAGTAGGTTTAGTATGCTATTTTTTATTGTTGTTTTATGGTGTAGAACCAATAACAGAAGAGCTCTCAATCGATCAACAAGCAATCAATTCTCCTAGTCTGAGCAAACAGCAAATCCCCATAAAAGAAACGGTTGAAAATTCAACAGTTTGTTCCTATTATTCCACTTATAAAGTTTGCAAAGATTTATCAGCGGACTAAAAAAAGAGGCTACTTAACGTAGCCTCTTTTTCACTGCAAGTCCCTATTTAATTTACTTTGAACCAATATGGAAACGATTAAACGGATATATTGTTAATTTAGCTTCACCATATACGGCATCTTTAGAAATTAAGCCATAATGGCGGCTATCAGAACTTCTTAAACGGTTGTCCCCGAGTACAAGATACTTACCTTCAGGTACCTTTTTCTCATTTACTAATTGCTCTAACGTGAAATTTTCTGTAATTCGTAATTGCTTAGGATCATCTGTTTGACGATTCACATAATCCTCTTTATAAGCTTTTCCATTTACATATAAAACATCGTCTTTCATTTCAACTGAATCACCTGGTAGGCCAATTACTCGTTTAATATATAACTCATCCTCTGTTGGTGATTGAAAGACAATTTGATCAAAGCGTTCAATTTTACTCATTTTACTTACAATAATAATATCCTTATCATGATAAGTTGGGTACATAGAAGCCCCTTGTACTTTAATCGGTGCAAATAAAAATTGCTTACAGCCTAAAACAACTATAGCAGTAATTACAATAATTTTAAGATAGGATATTATATCCTGTTTGAAACTACTTGTTTTCTCTTCTTGCATGCTCATTCCCCGATACTGTTTTTTTATAGTATAACATTTTCTACAGTATATGGACGAATTTTCACATAAATTGTTTCATGTTCATAAAAAATAGACAAAGCTATTTTATAACTTTGCCTAGATGCATTCTATTCTTTTATTTTTCGATTATGAGTGGTTACTTTACGTAGTAGTAGAGTGTTGCTGATTAGTTAATAAGTCTACTGTTAAAACAATACCTACATGTAATGCAACTGCTAAAAAAAATGTACCTATAATCATCACAATCACTCCTTCAACCATTTCTAATACAATTATACATCAATTTTCTGATATTTCAAATAAACAAAATAATAAATCAATTATGTTTAGGCCTAATGTGTCCGGTATCGGCTTTGTACCGAAAGCGTAGCGGCAGGTACAGGTGTTTAGACACCCACTGAAAGTAGATAAAATAAAAAAAACCATTCAACTAGGCATGCACCCTACCTGAATGATTTTTTATGTTTCACATGAAAATTTTTAAGCACAATAGTTGTAGATGACGCATAGCAGAACTGAATGAATTTTTTTGAACTTTACGCTTAGGCACATAGCTTTGCATGCAATTGTTTACAGCTGTATACCTAAGCACCTGGGTCCTTCCATTCATGTATCTCCCTCCCCTCATTGTCAAAAGGTTTACCACTATCGTACTCAAATTGTTACTCTTTTATTGCAAATGAGCTTTTAATTCCGATTTTATTTTTTCTAGCTCGGTCTCTTTAGGGATGAAATACCATATGTTATCAATTCTTTTGCCATCTCCCTCTTTAAACGACAACTGCTCAAGATTCCCATCCATATTTTTATAAATACTTTGTAGTTGAATTAAATCCTTCATCGTAAAATTCATACGAACATTATCTCCTACTACATCAAGCATATCTGAAGCCTTTAATAATATAGAAGATTTCGATGAAGCTTTTTTCAAAACCGCTTCAATAATTTGTCGTTGGCGAATTTGACGACCGAAATCACCACGAGGATCTTCATAACGAATACGTGAGAAGATCAGTGCATTATCACCATCTAAAGTTATCTCACCTTTCGGATAATGATAGGAATCAAAGGTTAAGTCCATGTCATTATCAATGGTTACCCCACCAATCGTGTCAATAATTTGCAGGAAGCCATCCATATTAACAAACACATAATAATCAATAGGTATATCTAAAAAATGCTCCACCGTATCGACTGCCATTGGGACGCCGCCAAATGCATAGGCATGGTTGATTTTATCGACGGAATTATGTCCAATAATTTCAGTACGAGTGTCTCGAGGTATACTGAGCATCTTCATCGTTTGTTTTTCAGGGTTCACGGTAATGACAATCATCGTGTCAGAACGTCCACTGTCATCTTTTCGTTCATCTACTCCAAGCATTAACACGGAAAACGGGTCTTTTTTCGTCACTATTTTTTGTTCTTTACTTTCATCCGTTGTTTCAATTAATGGTGTATTTATTTTATTCATTGTTTTTTGGATAGTGTAATAAGCAGTACCTATAAAAATTAAAAAAATCGTTAATAAGCCACCTACTATCCAAAGCCATATTTTCTTCTTGCTCTTTTTTTCTTTAGTGCGTTTTGTGTTTTTTTCCATACATAAGTCCTCTCTTGCAAAAATTTACCCTACTTTTTGACGTATTAAGTTGGAAAAAAGTTAATATAGTCTAATTATATGCATATCGGACGAAAAAAAGACGTACAGTAATATTTACTAATAACACATAATATTACTTTATTTGTAAATTAAATTTCGATTATTTAATGTCAGCTAACATTATGATAAAAGGACTAATATTATGCCACTATGTTTTTTACAAAAATAGACACTCTTTATCCGCATTCATCTCATGATCTATTGAGATTGCAGATTAGAATGGCCTTTGCTTTCTACTACAAAAAAGGAATAGAAAAAAGGTCAAGACACCTTTACATTGCCCTGACCCTTTTACACCTGTAACTGACGCTTCGCTTTCGCTACAAAAAAACACCCTGCTGAAATAAATTAAACCCTATTGTTCAACATTCTTACATTTCATTTGCAATCTGTTTGACAATTTCATCAATAGTTGGGATAGCTGAAGTTTTATTGGCCTGTGTCAAAATACTAAAGATATACCACTTGCCACTCTTTCCTTTTACATAGCCACACAAAGCATATGTTCCAGAAATATAGCCTGTTTTAGCAGATACACTATAGCCCTCCATGCGATTCTCTAAAGTCGCACCAACAAGGCTGCCCTTTCTTCCTGCATGCGGTAATGCATCTAAATAGGAGGAATACCAGGATTTATTGCGAACATTATATAATAATAGACTTACTTGCATACTGCTTACTCGATTTTGATGACTTAAACCAGAACCATCTTCAATATACCAATGCTCCATATTAAGCCCAATATCACTACCATACGTACGAATCGCTTTAATGCCAGCCGACCAGCTTCCTTCGTCAAGTAACTTTCGCCCGAGTTGTTTAGTAAACATATCACCCATCCCATTAATGCTTAACTTTAAATACATAAAGTTAATATCCTGTAATGGTTTTGAATATGAAATACCTACTTGTTGTGCATTCTCAGGTACTTTTCCTGTTTCAATTGGCATTGTTTGGATACCTTTCGCTATTAATTTTTCTCGGAATACATCAAGTGTATATAGCGTTGGATGATAGACAGCTACATTTGTACTTTCCTGCGAATCTACTGGTAAGTTACCTGTTACAATGATTTGATCTGTACCGTATTCTCTTGTAATTTTCACTGTACTTTTCTCGTCCTTGTTCACAACTTTTGTTTTGTTAACAACCGGAATGGTACTTGCAAACGGAACAAGCTGGACATTACCCGTAGTGCCAACCTTTGAGCCTGTCACTTTCACTTGCACAGTTGCAATATCATATTGATCATTAGGCGAAATCGTTAATGCCGAAATGCGCGAAGCATATGGTTGATCTTCTTCTTCAGGTACAATTCCCTTTGGTAAACGATCTGCATCAAACCAAGTATCATCCCCGATTAAGGAACCCGTAATTTTCGAGATACCTATCTTTTTCAATTCATTCGAAAACGATTCTAAATGAACAGGTAAAAGCGTTGGATCTCCCCCGCCTTGTATATAAATATTACCGTGAAGAACACCATCTTCAATTGTGCCATCGACATATGTCTTCGTAGCAAAGCGATAATCAGGCCCTAATAAATCCAAAGCAGCGGCGCTAACTAAAAGCTTGAGCGAAGAAGCAGGGCGTATCATTTTATCTCCATTTCTATTGTAAAGTACTTCCCCAGTTTCTATATCTCGTACAGTAATACTATACTCATTGTTCTTCCAATTTTCAGCAATGATGCTATTCACTTTTGTTGTCATCATTTGCTTTCGAGCTCTTTCCTTCACAACAAAGGTAATTGGCAAACAACAAACCATTAAAATAATCATAAAAAAAATAATTTTCTTTTTCATAGACCCTCCAATTGGCAATTTTTACTTCAACACACTTTATCCCGCAGGAAAAATCGGCATTTTTCACAAAAAATAATATGTCAACTTTTTTATTCGACAAGAATAAACTGTAATAGCTAGCTAAATCATTTCATCGGGAAAGGAGTTGTTTATAAATGGGTGCTAAATGGATAAAGATTTCAGTCTTATATTTAGTGATTGTTTTGGCTTTTGGACTGTTTATGCATTATACAATTCAACTCGAATGGACGGCGACACACGCACACATCGGTGTGGTAGGTTGGCTGACTACTGGTTTAATCGGTTTAATTTATTCAATATATAAAGATGCAGCCGAGACAGGACTGGCCAAAGCACAATTTTGGTTCTACAATCTCGGATTGCCGTTCCTCTTAGTCGGTATGATGATGGTTCATCTAGACGTACCGCGCTGGTTATTTGAGCTCTTTGTATCTGGTGGCGGTATCGCAGTAGCAATTTCAGTACTGTTCTTTTTTGTCAATGTCTTTAAAAATGTAAAATCTTAAAATGTAAAATCTTAAATAGAAAGCCTCACTTTTTCACAAAGTGAGGCTTTCAGCTTGTCGGAGTTTAAGTATTATTGCAATGAATTCGCCTGCATTTGATACATTTTTTCATAAATGCCACCCTGTGCTAATAGCTCATCATGTGTGCCACGTTCCATAATCTTGCCGCGATCTAACACAAGAATACGATCGGCATTTTTAATAGTAGAAAGTCGGTGAGCGATAATAAATGTTGTACGTCCTTTTTTCAGTACATCCATCGCATGCTGAATAATCTCCTCTGTTTCCGTATCTATATTAGAAGTAGCCTCATCTAAAATTAAAATTGCCGGATCAAAGGCAAGGGCACGCGCAAAGGAAATTAACTGGCGTTGCCCAGATGACAGTGTGCTCCCCTTCTCAATAACAGGCTCATCATAGCCATCTGGCAAGTTCGCTAAAACACGTTCCCCACCAACAGCCTTTAATGAGGCTTCTATTTTTTCTCGTGAAATTTTAGGATTATTTAGGCTAACGTTCGAAGCAATAGTACCTGTAAATAAGTATGGGTCCTGTAAAACAATACCCATATGTTCACGCATTGTTTGACGAGGAACCGAAGTGATGTCGATTCCATCAATCGTAATTCTCCCTATAGATGGGTCATAGAAACGGAACAATAAGTTCATAATAGAGCTTTTCCCAGACCCTGTATGGCCTACTAAGGCAATTGTTTCACCTTGGTGTGCTTCAAATGATAAATTTTTCAATACGTAATCATCATTTTTATAGGCAAAGGAAACATCTTCGAACACCACATTTCCTTTATATCTAGGCATACTTTTTTCAGCCACTGGCTCCCCGTTCGTATCTAACACTTCAAAGACACGCTTTCCTGCAACGAGTGAGCGCTCAAGCTGAGAAAATTGATTGACGATATTCGTGATTGGATTAAATAATCTCGTTAAATAATCGACAAAGGCATATAATGTCCCCGCAGAAATTACCTCCGTGGCCGTAAATGACTGTGTACTAAAGTAGAAAATAAAGACCGTAAACATAATTAGTCTTAATGTATTAACAAGGTTGAAGGACGTTGCAGAATCAAGGAAAAGTAGCTTGCGTTCATATGCATAATGCTCATTATTCATATCATCAAATTCCTTCGTCATTTGCTGCTCACGACGGAAAGCTTGAATAATTGTCATTCCTTGAATCGATTCGTTAATCATCGCGTTAATATCGGCAATTTTCGTTCTGATGACATCATTATATTTCGAGGCCACTTTACGGTATAAAATCATCCATAAATAAACGACTGGTATCATAGTCAATGCTAACAATGCCATTTTCCAATTTAAAATGAAGAGTGCGATATAAACACCCACAATAGAAATTAAACTCGTAACGAAGTTTGACAGTACTTGAACATATAAATTGCGAACAGCCTCGGTATCATTCGTTACACGGGCTACAATTTTCCCTGCTGGTAAAGTATCGAAGTACTGAATTGGCAATGTTTGAATATGCTCAAATACATCCTTACGTAATTTTTGTACAACACGGTTGGCACCCATTTGTAAATAAACATACATAAAATAGCGTAAAACAGCAGTAGCTATTGCTAAAAGTAAATACACAAGTAATAACCAAGTGATTGGTTTTAATTCAATGTGACCAATTGTCATGTAATTATCAATAATATGCTTTGCAATAAACGGTCCAACAAGCTCCGTAAAGACGGCGATTGTTAAGAAAAATAATCCTAGTAGAATCGTCTTTTTAAAATACATTGCATAGCGTGTTAAACGTTGACTCGTACTCATGAGGCACCTCCTTCAAGCTGCTGACGGTCAAATTGCTCTTTATACCATCCTTGTTGTGAAAGAAGCTGCTCATGCGTTCCCTGCTCTACAATTTGGCCTTCATCTAGCACGATAATTAAATCTGCATGCTGAATTCCTGATAAACGATGCGTTGTAATAATCGTCGTTTTATCTTGTCGTTCTCGCTGTATATTTTCAATAATTCTTGCCTCCGTCTTGGCGTCTACAGCAGAAAGCGAGTCATCAAGCATTAAAATTTCAGGGTCTTTAATAAGAGCACGCGCAATGGAAACACGTTGCTTTTGACCACCCGAAAGAGATACACCCTTTTCACCAACAAGTGTCTCAAGGCCCATCGGTAAATTTTTTAAATCTTTTTCAAAGTATGCAGAACGAATCGCCTGGTGCAATTCAGACTGTGTAGCATCTTCTTTCCCAAATAAAATATTTTCACGAATAGTACGTGAGAATAGAACATGATCTTGTGGAACATAACCAATCCAATCGAGTAACTGCTCCTTCGTTTGTGCAGCAATATCTACTCCATCAATCGATAGCTGGCCCTCCCCGATTGGATACTCACGTAATAGCTGTCGCAGGAAGGTCGTTTTTCCCGCTCCCGTTTTACCAACAATCCCTAGTGTTTGCCCCTTTTTCAACGACAAAGAAATTCGCTGAAGGTTTTTCACCTGACTCAGTGGATATTGGAAGCTTAAATCATCAAAGCCAATCGCATTTGGCATCGCAATTGTTTGTGGATTCGCAATATTTCGAACATCCGCCTCATAGTTTAGTGTTTCCTGTACGCGATCAAGAGAAGCGTTACCTTGCTGCATCACGTTTATAAGTTCCCCAATTGCAAATATTGGCCAAACTGCTAGCCCTAAGTAAACATTGAACGTTACAAGTTGCCCAACTGTCATAGCCTCAATTGCTACTAAATGAGCACCATAGCCAAGCGCTACAACATAACTAATCCCAGTACCGACCTTTGTAATCGGTCCAAATAAGGCATTAATTTTTGCGGTATGCATATTTTTTTCATACACTAACTCGCTCATCTCTGCAAAATTTGCTTCGTCCTTTTTTTCTTGTACGTATGCCCGTACAACTCGCACACCTGCAACCGACTCTAGAACACTATCATTCAGTTCACCAAAAGCATCCTGCGCCTTCATATAGCGTTCATGCACTATTTTCCCTAAATATTGAATAAGGATGGCCATGATCGGTACTGGTAGCATTGCAAAAAAAGTAAGCTTCCACGAAATCATATAACCCATGGCAAAAATAATAAAGCCCATGTAGATAGTAGAATCGATCAGTGTCATAATCCCAAACCCGGCAGTCATCGACACTGCGTTTAAATCATTCGTCGCACGGGCCATTAAATCTCCGGTACGATTTTTCTCATAAAACGTTGGCGTCATGCGCAAAAAATGCTGCATAAGGTTTCGACGCAAAATTTTCTCTAGATTAATAGCCCCTTCAAATAATCTGAATTGCCACACAAAATTAAGGGTATAACCCCCAATAATGATACATATGAAAATCAAAATATACTTCGTTAAAAGAGCTTGTGTCATTTCTCCAGCAGTCAATAAATCGATAATTGACCCTAGCAAATACGGTGGAACAACTTCTAAGCCACTCGCAATCATTAATAGCACGACAGCTATTGTATATTGTTTCCAATATTCCTTAAAAAACCAGCTTAATTTACTTAAAACATCAAACATACTTTATAACCTTCTTTCTCTAGTGCTGTTAAAGCTTTGCTACCCACTATCCAGAAATACCTTGATGAAAATCAATTTTTCTACTTTGTTTCGCATACACATGCACTCCTATTTTCATGTTCACTACAACCCTTTTTTGCAACAAAAAAAGACACATACCCAAAAAAGAGCATGTGTCTCTTAATAAAAGGCAAGGAGTAACCCATGCCTTTTATTGCAATGTAAAATAAAATGTTAGAGGACATGGACAATGTATGCAGTTGTGATTTGAAATGATACTGGTAAAATTAACATCGTCATGCCCTCCTTTACTTAAGTTTGTTATAGTGTTCTTGAAGATTATCACATCTTAGAAATATTTGTCAACCAACTCGTTGTTATTTTTTACGTTTTCCAGGAAATAATTAGCGCTTTAAAGCAATGAATTGCTACATGTCAATTATGGCGATACCTAATTGCGTTCGAGGGCTTTAGGCCAACAGATTTTGCGCGAAAGCGTCGTGCTAACGTAGCAGTAGAAAGTACGATAGGTCCAAATCATTTTATCGGAACAATTTTTAAATTCATCGCCTAACTTTGTTTATTTATCACCCAACTTTTAAACTTTATCGCTTCAAGAGGTCAAAATCATGTCATTTTAAATTTGCGCTCTCTTTCATATATTTGAATCCATATAACTTATAGAAATATATCTAAATTGATACTCTCATGATACACTTTTCAATATAGATATTTTAGTAAGGAGTCTTTACTTTGAAATCATTTTTAGCTGTTGGAATCGGCGGGTTTTTGGGTGCCATCTGTCGATATAACCTTGGTCAAGCACTTCAAAATACAGGTGGTTTTCCAATTGCAACACTTTGTATGAACTTAATTGGTTGCTTTTGTTTAGCATGGCTATTTACTATGTTTACAAAGCGTACGCCTATTATTTTAGGAATTGGCACTGGTTTTTTAGGTGCCTTTACGACATTTTCGACATTTTCTTTAGAAACGCTATTACTTTTGCAAGATAGTAAGTGGCTACTAGCTATTCTTTATATTTTAATAAGTGTTTTTGGCGGTTTAGCATGTGCATGGCTAGGATTTAGACTTGCGAAGGGGCGCAGCGTATGATAGTTATTGGTATCGGTGGATTCTTTGGTGCACTAACCAGATTTTATCTTGGAAAATTGATTGCTCATCCATACCCATGGGCAACATTTTTTATTAATATAACAGGTTCTTTTGCACTTGGCCTTCTATTTGCATTACAGCCAAATGATTGGATTTGGCAGTTTATAGGGCTTGGTTTTTTAGGGGCCTATACGACATTTTCAACATTTGGTTTTGAATGTTTGCAGCTCTTGGAACAGAAGAAATGGAAACAAGTGATTATTTATATATGTACTACCGTTTTATTTGGTTTACTTTTCGCTACACTTGGCTTTTTCCTTGTGTAGCAGCATTTATGACATACTAGAGGTGATTTTTTGACACAGCCATCCATTGAACAATTACAAGTGCTCGAAGCTGAAATTGAACAAACATTATATACTTTAATCGACTTAGAGCTAGAAGAAAACTTTCCAGAAATGAATACCCGCTTTGCACAATTACTTGCAAAGGTTCAGGCTGCTCAGTTAATTGATTATAAACTTGACGTCCTCGTTGATCCTCAAGCATTAGCAACAGAAACATGCACTCTACTCCAAAGTTTAATAGAGGCAAAAGCTAGACCACAAAAAAGACAACGACTTTTAACACACCGTATGATTTTAAAAATATGGCTACGTAAAAACCAACGCTTTATGACCGAATTTTTACCACAAATGTTTTAGGCGCCTCTTGATGTTTCAAGGGCGCCTCCTTTTAAAGTGACAATTGCTGCGACACTTCTTTTACTTTTCCTTCAACTGCATGATGCGCAATATCTAAATTAATATAAGCAGTTTTTCCTTTTGTCATCATTGGAAGTTGATTGACAGGAAACACTTCAAGGCTTGTCCGATAACAAGAACAAGCTCCGCTGCACTGATTGCTTCCATTGCATTGTTCCAGCTTATTTGTGGTAAGTTTTCTACAAAAAGCACTACATTTGGCCTTAGTTTGCCATTACAATGTACACTACTCTCTTTGTGTAAAAAACTTTCCATTGGAGCAGCTTTTTCGCAGCGATGACAACGAATGGAGCGTATTGAGCCATGTAACTCCTCTACCCTTTGATTTCCTGCTAGCTTATGAAAACCATCAACATTTTGCGTAGCAACTAACGATACAATTCCTCGCTTTTCCCAATCAGCTAAAGTTTGATGACTTTTCATGCGGTGCTACCTTTTGGAAGCTTCTCACTTTATGAAAATCCACGCCAACTTATAAAACAAGCGGGATTAACATTACGTGAAAGCTCGTCTGGTCAACATAAGGGACAAAAACATATCTCTAAACGAGGACGAAAGAAGCTTAGAAATGCTCTATTCAAGGTTATAGTCCCGCTGATTCGTCAAAACGAAGCGTTTAAAAAGCTTCATGAATATTACACAACAAGACAACAAAAACCCTTAAGGGGAAAGCAGTCAATGGTGATACTCTGTGGTAAATTACTGAAGGTATTACAGCGTCGTCATAAGTATCGCAGAGATCCATTGTGCATCACATAGTGAACGGAACTTGAAAAAGCTGCCGCCTGCAAAGTACAGACAGCAGCTTCAAAAGGTTGCCGCTCTTTTCAAAATGCCCTTACAAAGGGTACACTTCAATTCCCCAAAGTTTTTAATAAAATCACCTACACACTATGCCTTGGAAAATGTAATGGTTTCTCCAATATTAAATGTTTTACTTTTCTTCTTTCCCTCTAAATCCCAAGTTATTGTGATCGTTCCTTTACTCAATAAATCTTTGATATCCTTATTTTCAAGCTGCTTATAATTTATAATGATCTCGTCTTTATATTCTATCTTATTTTTTTCTGAATCTTTATCTTGATAACTAGAACCGTTCCAATAAACGTCTTCCCCTAATAACTCACGAAATGAATAGGGTATGTTTATTTCTAAATCATCGATATTATCGGAATAATCTACATTTAATGTAAATTCTAGTTTTTTATAGTTATTTTTCTGAGATTTATCTATATTACTGTAATTTTTCTGAGTCTTTTCATCAACCTCAATTATTTTAGTATTAATATTAATTATTGGATTAAAGCGATAATACGTATAAGTACCTACCCCGACTACTAAAAAGACTAGCAAAAGAACAACTATGAACCGACTTTTGTTCAAAATATCCCTCCTACTTAAAAAGAAAAACAATAACTTAATGCTCAAGCATCGGTTATTGTCTTTCTATTACCAATTACGGTTGAATTAACTTATTAATTTAACTTACTTTAATAACTACTTACCAGTTTAATACATTATCATCCCATAACGGCCACTTTTGTTGATTAGTACTTATACTAACGTCAAATGAAAGGCCACCTGTTATACTTCCTTTTTCGTAGTGGTACGTGCAAGTCGTAATATTAATAATGAAGAATTTATATTCTTCTTCTTTCTTGTATCTATAGCGTTTATTGCTTTTATGTTTTTGAGCTTATTAAAAGGAAGTTTTTTCCATAAACTTTCTTCATCATTACCTATTAGATTAAAGGCACAATCTTTTTTCTTGGATTAGGAAATGTTATTTATTTCTGATAGGGATTTTCTACAGTTTTACATTTTACGGCATTTTAACTAGTGTTTTTATTGTTGTTGGTCCTTATTTATTAAGGATTATAATGTCTACATTTATAAACAATACAATTACCAAGAAAATAAATCCAGTATATATTTTCCTATTGATTACATTTTTAATGATATTTGGATTTTACTCACCGATATTTATTATTCTTAGTGTAGTGTTTGGAAGCTATACAATTAATATGATTTCTTCTCAAAACAATATGAAAGTATATACCCTGAAGTTGTTCATATAACACCTAACTACCCTCAAACTTTTTTGACAGTTGGAGATGCTGATCCACTTGCCCCACAATCGACAGAGCTTATAGATGGATAGGCAATACTTATTCGGACAAATTTAATAGGGACTAAGGGGCAATCACCCATCATTCCAACGAAGAAGAGCTTGATATGGAGAGGTGGGCATGATGGCCTGGTTTGGCGAAGCAAGCCCTATTCAGCTGGCTTTTCGGGGCAAAGAATCATGCCCATAGAGGCTCCTTGAAGCTACTTATGCGCCCCTTATACTTGAAAAGAGCTATTTATTCCCCTTAAAAAAGCTGTCCAATTCTGTTGCCATTCCATGAACTCTCCCTAGAAAAAATTTAAAAAACCTTTTATTTATAATTTTCTTCATTTTTGCCAAACTAAAAAATATGTATTGATATTTAAGGTGGAGAGCGATGAATAGGATAATTACGGGCTTATTTATATTAACTGTAACACTCCCTCTTCTATCCGGATGTTGGGATGAGATAGAACCCCAAAAAATGTATTATGTTAATGGGGTCGGAGTGGATTTTAAAGATAATCAATACGAAATTTATCTACAATTAATTAACTTTAATGACGTAGCAAAATCTGAAACACCTTCTGTTCCGGAAGCGCCTGCAGAGATTGGATATGCTACAGGGGAAACTATGGAGGAAGCAATTTATGAATTATATCGCTCCATTGACCAAGAAGTATTTTGGGGACATATGACCTATCTGATATTTACAGAAGAGGCTTTAAAACACGAGGAAGTTAATTCAGTTTTCGATACTTTTTTGCGCTTTAGAGAAACAAGATACCAGATGAATGTTCACTTTACCCAAGACTCACTAAAAGAAATTCTTTTGATAACACCTATTTTGAATAAATCACTAATTGATTCAAAATTAAGCCATCCATTAAACGCCCGAAAATTAGAAGTGTTTACGGAACCTGTAAATTTAAGAAATCTAGTTATTGGTTTAAATGAACCTAGTCATGAAGTTAGTTTACCTCTCGTTTCGATTGATAAAAATTGGGATACAACAAAGGAGCACCCTTCAAAAGAAACTACAATTAAAGGGATTGGGATACTTTCAAAAGATGGATTTAAAGGGGTAATTAAAGGTGATACTGCAAGAGGTATCAACTGGATGTATAACAAAAAAAATAGAGGAGACTTAACCTTCAAATTAGACAACAATAAAAGTATAACAGTAGATATGGAAGAAAAATATTTTGATGTTAAACCAGTTATTAAAGGCAATCAAGTACAGTTTGAGGTTAACATTAAAGTCGATGTTATACTTAATGGTTTCAAAAAAAAGGCAACAGAAAATGAAATACGTAAGGGAGTTATTAAAAAAGTTAAAGAGGAAATAAAGACAACCTATAAAGCAGGGTTACAGTTAGACGTTGATATTTATCGTTTATCAGAACACCTTTATCGAAACAACGTAAAAGTATGGAAAACATTAGAGATCAATGGAAAAATACCCTTGACTGAAGAATCAATTAGTAAAATCAATGTTGAAATAGACAAAATAAAATCTGGAAGAAAAACATTTACAGAAACAATTAATAAATAAACACAAAATGACCAGGCTCACAAAGGCTGGCACCATTCAGTGACAAACAAATCATTTTGCCTGGTGCTTTAGTTAAATTTTTGAGTCACGAAAAATCAAACCAAAAGACAGATTTTCTACATTTGTAGATTAGATCTGTCTTTTTAGTTTTAACAGTAACAATCTTTGAGAACACAGCCTTCTTTAAACAATTCTCCCTCTTCATATAAAAGGTTATTTTACATCCAATCATCATACATTTCCTTACGAGCATGATCGAACAACTTGGTATATACTCGGGTAGTTTGATATATTTCATGTCCCAACAAGGTCTGAATACCCTCGATTGGCATTCCCTTTTGTGCTAGATGTGCAGCTAAATTGTGTCGTAAAGTGTGCGGTGTTACAAGGAACATTAAGGAATAAATATAAATGGAGATTGTTATGGGATACATTATGGATTTAAGAAAAATAGTTGGCAGTCGTCCACTAATTATGGCAGGGGCGTGTGTAATTCTTGTAAATAGTAATAATGAGTTATTGTTACAACTTAGAAAAGACAATAATTGTTGGGGGTTAGCTGTAGAGAGCTTCGCTTGCTGGCAAGTCCTTTTTTATGCACTAAAAAAGTGCGAGACTCTGTACAAATACGTTGCACAAGTCTGCACTTTTATTTTGCATAAACAGGTGAGAAAGTTTGTAACAACAAACCGATTTATTAAAATGAATCCAATGTCTGATCCAATCTTTCGTTCTTTTCAATGATTAAATCTTCAAATAAAACGCCATTTTTAATTACCATACTAAGCTTTGAAAGATTTTTGATATCTTCTATAGGATTATTTGGTAATATCAATAAATTCGCTCTCTTCCCTTCATCGATTGTACCTATTTGTTTATCAACTCCTAAAATTTCCGCATTACTTTTTGTCACCAAATGAATGGCTTTCTTTTCAGTAATACCACCAAAACGAATCATATGATCTAACTCACGCCATAAATCATAGTGTGATACGTAAGCCATTGCCGCATCATTTCCAACTCCAACACTAATATTATTCTTGATTGCTTGCTGGAAACTAATCAACATATCTTCATAGACAATTTTAGCATTTTCAAACAGGACATCATTAATATTTGTTATGCTTCTATCTAGTAATGCGTAGGGATAAGCAGCTTGAAATGTCGGAATCAGTGAGGTATATCCTCGTAAGGCATTAGGGTTTTGTTTATAAAGAGAAATGATATCTTCATCCATTGGAGCTCCATGTTCGATTGAATCTACGCCACCTTTTAAAGCAATCCTAACACCTTCAGTACTCTCTACATGTGCTGCAACCATTATCCCAATTTTATGAGCTTCTTTACAGATGGCAAATACTTCTTCTTCGGTTAATTGAATACGTCCGGCTTCACCAATTGTTTTTGCATCAGTTACGCCACCTGTTACACAAATTTTAATCCAATCTACACCTTGCCGTACATTTTTACGTACATTTTTCACACCATCCCAGGGACCGTCAGTCTCTAGTGCTAAATACGGGGCTCCATGACCACCAGTAGCGCTAATAAAGAAACCTGAGACGAGTAAATCTGGACCAATAACTTTTTTGTTTTGTATATCGTCTCTCAGTTTTACATCTTGATAAAAGAATTCACCCACAGAGCGTAATGTAGTTATGCCGGATTTAAATGCGACTAAAGCATTTTTCTTCATTCTATTGTAAATAAATTTCTTGCCCAATTTAGTATCTAATATTTTTATTCCGAAATTCAGCACTTCTTCACTAAAAGATAGTCCAGTAGGGTTTCCATCAGAAAATAAATGTGCATGTGCATTTATGAGTCCTGGCATAACATATTGATGATTAATATCAATTTGTTCATACTCTTTAGAAATTATTATATTTTGACGGCTTTCAATTTTTTCAATAATGCCTCGATTATCTATGAGAATAATCATATCTTTTTCGATTTCTCGATCCATATCGCCGTTTATAACTGTGCAATTAATTAATGCTGTTTTCATTTTCATATCATTATCCTCCTCGATTTAAATAGTAAATTTATCATTCAATCAATTAAATAAAAAACCGTACAATTATGATAAATTTTATGATAAATTAAATAACTCAGTACATAATCGTTTTACTATGAGCGAACAGAAATACCGAATGATGTCACATCTATACTTAAAAAGGTTGTACCGTTACTGACGAAAATAATTATACCTTTTTTAAAATTTTTGTTCTTTAAACTCTTCCATTAATATATTCCCTCTCAATTTTAGCTTTTTCTAAATAAACCTAATACTTCTGTTGACTCCATAATATTTACAAATGCTTGTGGATCAGCTTCAGAAATTAAGTTTTTTATTCTTGTTAGTTCTTCCCGAGAAATTACGGTCATTAATACATGTTTTTTCTCATTGGTATATGCACCTTCTCCATCCAATAAAGTAATCCCACGTACAAGATTTGATAATAGCTTTTCTTTCATTTTTCCTGCCTGGCTCGTTACAATCATTAGTGTTATTTTTCGATGTTTTTTATGAATTGTATCAATCACTTTTCCTGTAATAATAATGGATAATAAACTGTTTAAAGCAATGTCCCAATCGAAGAATAATCCTGAAACAATGACAACAACTGCATTAAGTAAGATTAAGAATCTGCCAAGCTGAATGTCTTTTTTTTGTGAAAGCAACATCCCAATAATATCGAATCCACCTGTTGAGCCCTTGCAGTTGAATACCAATCCAATACCGACACCGGCAACTACACCACCAAATATTGAAGAAAGTAGAAAATCGCTTGTCACTGCATTTATGGGAATAGCATATAGCGCTGCCGAAAATGTGATAACTGATACAATTGTATAACCAATAAATCGTCTTCCAAGCTTGACATAACCCAAAATAAGAATAGGTAAATTTAGTAAAAAGTTTACTAATCCAGTATTAAAAGGTGTTAAGATGCCAATGATAATTGCAACCCCACTAATCCCGCTGCTTAAAATATTATGGGGGATTAGGAAAAGATTAAAAGAAAGTGCTGTAATTAAAGAGCCAACAATCACTCCAAGTAACTGATACATATTTTACCGCCCTTCAATAAATAATATTATTTACGGATTCATCTTTTTTAATTCGAATTAATCCTATAAATTCAACAATTGTTAACTTAGCAATCAGAAGAAATTCTCCATTCCTCCAAGTTAAAACCATCTCTTTACCTTGACTTAATATTAAACAATAATAATAATTAAGAGAAATACTCAAAAAACGTCTTATTAATATCTTTTAGATATAAATGTTTGAAAGGGAGAAAAAGGAAATGGAATTGAGGCACATCAGATATTTTTTGACTTTGGCAGAAGAACTAAACTTTAGTAGAGCTGCAGAAAAACTCCATATCGCACAACCACCTCTAAGTAAGCAAATCAGAGAATTAGAAGAGGAAATGGGGGTACGATTATTTAATAGGACGAAGCGACATGTTGAATTAACAAATGCCGGAAAGGTGTTTCAGAATAAAGCCTATCAAATCATTGATCAAGTTGAACAAGCGTGTATTAGTACGAGATTAACCTCTACAGGATCTGAAGGCGAACTTATAATTGGCTTTAGTGGCTCAGTGCAAGACCTTATTCCGACAATTCGAAATTATCGTGAACGATACCCTAAAGTTGGAATAGTATTACAACAACTCAGTACACCTCTTCAAGTTAAAGCTTTAAATGAAAAAAGAATTGACATTGGTATAGTAGCTGCACCAGTGAATTGTAAAAAAATTTATGTAAAACCAGTCCGAAAGGTGAGTTTAAAGGCAATTATTCCAGAGAAACACCCCCTTGCTTTCAAACAATCAATTTATATTCGTGATTTGGAAAACGAATCATTTATAATGGCAACTAAATCAGCTGCTCCATTTTATTATGAAACGTTTATGGAACTGTTCCAAAATGTAGGATACGCTCCGAAAATTACAATCCAGGCAAATGACCTTCAAACTGTTTCGGCATTGGTCGCGAATGGTATGGGAGTTGCATTGTTACCGTCATCAATTAATCCATTAAGTGGTTTAGTACAAAGGAAAGTTGAGGATATAAATAATACAATTGAAGCATCGCTTGCGTGGCGAAAGGATAATAATTCGGAAATACTAGACAAATTTTTAAAGTTATATTTTGAATTTAATACTAATGATTAAGTTTGTTAAAAAAAGCAAAAACTACGCGATGCTTTATCACATCTCGTAGTTTTTCTTTAAAAATCTCGTAGTATTTAGACAGCCCTTTCGACTCTGCTATCTTTTAAATGATATAATTTGTCCAAAACAGTGATGCAAAAAAATAAGATCACCGATAAAACAATGCTTCGATTTTAAGCTTACTTATTGCATCACGAATGAGCTGTGTTAAAAATAATATATTCATTCAAATTACATCACGATTAAGTTGAGCTTTTTATTGCAAGATGAATTACATTATAAAAGAATAATCTTTTATGACCTTACAAATTTCCACATTATATTGCTTGTACCATTTTTCTTTTCCAAATTGCTGTGCAACTAGATGTTTTGAATTTTCTTTCCATGCCTGAATAGCCTCTAGTGATTCCCAATACGATACAGTAATACCCTTCCCTTCGGTATTTCTAGCACTTTCTATACGAAGAAAACCTGGCTGTTTTTGTGCTAATTCATCCATAACTTCTGCCATCTTAGCATAGCCTTCTCCATCCTCGTCTGTTCGTTGTGATGTAAAAATTACAGCATAATATGTTTCCATAACTATTTACTCCTTTCTAAATATGTATTATTGTAATCGATAAATACTTTTATGAATATCGAAATGTGGCATGCAGAAAGGATCGTGACGAAACTTGTGCACCCATTGTAATCATAACACCAATAACCCCCAACAAAACACCACACCATTGATACAATCGGTATCGCACATTCGTAAATATAGTAGCAAATATAACTACAAGCAAAGGATTCGTAAATGTTAAAATAGAGGATTCACTTGCCGTAATTGTACGTAAGCTTAAAAAAATACAACCCATTACACCAGCGGTTTGAAATGCCCCTATTATTAGAATTTTAATCCAGCCTTCTTTTGAGGTCGGATGAGGCCTTTTTAAAGCGATCACGATGACACCCATTATCATCCCTGCTAGTATAAAGCGGAGTGCAGCCAATAACAGTGGAGATGCGTACGGCAACCCCAATTTGACAACGGCAAATGAAGACCCCATTAGAAATGTTGTCAAAACTAATAATGCTATGAATTTATAAAACATTGTTGTCCCCCTATTTCTATGTCTAAGGACATTATAGATAGGAAATACTTCAACTCTTATCGAAGTATGAATTACATAATTTTAAAATTAGAGATGGTGAAACGAAGCATTTTCAGTTTCATTTCATTTTTCAAGCGTATACTTAGCTGAATATAATCACTAGGAGGAAGCTGCCTTGAAAATATTACTAGCAGAAGATGATGCACGATTAAGAAGAAATATCGTTCATATGTTAAAGAAAGAATTTCATAATGTCACTGAAGCGGAAAATGGACAGGAAGCGCTAGACCATACGCATACTGAGAAATATGATCTTGTTATTTTAGATTGGATGATGCCACTCGTTAGTGGTATTCAATTATGTCAAGAGCTACGAAACACTGGATTCAATGGTAGTATTTTAATGCTAACAGCAAAGGACGACACAGAGGACATTATTAAAGGGCTTGATAGTGGTGCTGACGATTACATAGTAAAGCCATTTAAAATAGAGGAACTGTTAGCAAGAATTCGCGCATTACTACGAAGAAAAGATAAAGTGATAGAACAGGTCATCCAGATCAATCAATTACAGCTGAATGTAGATTCCCGAGTGTTTTTGTACAATAATGAAGTAGTGGATCTTACTAAAAATGAATTTTTACTGTTAGAATATTTATTTTTCAATAAAGGACGTGTACTAACTAGGGAACAAATTTGTATTTATATATGGGGCTACGATTACGATGTTTCGAATAATTCTTTAGATGCTTTAGTTAAGCTTGTGCGGAAGAAAATTGATGATAGTCAATCTAAATCACGCATTCAAAATGTCAGAGGTATTGGCTATAAACTGAGGGAAGGCTAATGTTTCATAAAACGAAAAAAAAATTATCCTATTTGTATGCAACGCTTTACTTTTTATTATTTTCACTATTCGTTATTGTTCTATACTTTTCACTCGTAAAATTAATGGAAAATCAACAAATAAACGAGTTGGAAGACTTTTATGGTAGGCAAGAGCACGATTTCTTTGAACATGTTCATGCAAACACTAAAACTTTAAGTTATGACCCAAATCGCAATTTCTTTTACTATATTTACACAAAGAATCATAAGTTTGTCCATGGTGATGAATCTTCCAAAGGACTGAAGAATCAGATCGAAAAAGCATTTGCTAATAGGAATCCAAGTGAGGAACTCGTACAGCATTATGAATGGCAGGAAGAGCATTTTCTACTTCTAAAAAAGCCCATTTTCAACGACGATACTGTAGTAGGCTATATTATCGTTGGTAAATCTGTGACGTCACAGCATCACTTTTTCCAGATGACAAAGTATTTACTAATAGTATTAACTTTTATTTCAACGATTTTAATCGGTCTACTGGCCTATTATCTAGCTGGTAAAGCGATTGTCCCGATTCAATGGTCGTTCGATAAACAAAAAAAGTTCGTATCCGATGCCTCTCATGAATTACGAACACCACTAAGTATTTTTTATAGTTCACTTGAAATTTTAGAAATTGAGGAAGCACGGCAATTAAGCCCTTTGGGAAAAGAATTGATTGCAGATTTAAAAGATGAGGCTGAAATAATGAAGGAACTCATAGATAAAATGTTGTTCTTAGCAAGACACGATCAGCATCAGGTTGCCGTTCAAAAAGAAATCATTCCATTATCTACTTTACTCAAAAAAGTTAGCTCGAAATTTCAAAGGCTTATGCCTCCTGAAATACAGTTTTCTACTGATATCCAAGAAAACCTCGAGCTGCTCGGCGATGCTTCAAAAGTTCAAGAGTTGCTTTATATTCTTTTAGACAATGCCATTAGATATACAAATAGTGGAACCATAACACTTACCCTTTTCAAAAATCAAGACGCTGTAAAAATTACTGTTGTAGATAGCGGAGTCGGTATTACTGAACAGGAATTACCTTTAATATTCGAGCGATTCTACCGAAGTGATGCTGCTCGCCAACGAAATGGCACTGGTTTAGGTCTTGCCATAGCTAAAGCAATAGTGGAGCAACATGATGGGAAAATTCACGCGACAAGTATAGTAAATAAAAGCACTACAATTCATATTGAATTCCCTATTTAATAAGGAATCGGGGCTTTTTAAACAGCCCCGATTTTAGTTAATTATTGTGTAACATTGAAACATTTACTTTTTTCATGAACCCGCTTAATGTTCTTATAACTAGTACTAACATAGTCATCCCTCCGGAAATTACATAAAACATTATAATCAACGTATTTTCTGTATCCGTTCCTATAAGCACTCCGTGAACAAGTGATAATACCCATGCTGGTAACACAAGAAAGTGAAGTTTTTTCCATAAGGAGCGATTCATAGTTCGAATCCATAAATCTGATGTCATGATGACCATTAAAAACAAATAAAATGCGATTGTTCCAAGGGCCGATGGTAGAGACCTATAGTTAGCTGAGAAAGGAATTAAAATCCCCGCTATACTATAAGGCTCATAACGATCGATTAAAAGCACTACCATATGAGCGATTACGGTAATTAACCCTAGCCACCCTGCATTTTGATGGATATGATAAATTAAATTTTTATGTGATTTAATAAATGAGGATTTTCTCAACAAACCAAATATAATGGAAATTGTAAAGTAAAAATACGCTAACAACCCTAATAATCGAATCCATTCCCACGTACTTATGATCATTTATTTCACCCCTGTCATTTTCCAATTTCCTGCTTGCTCTTCTTTAACAATGAAACGGGCACTTTGTTGACAATTATTTTCGAACCATTGCTGCAATTCACGTTCATCCATAAGAAAGCAAAGTTTCGCCCCAACCTCTGCATCACATAAAGAGGACGTTACGACTGAAGCTTGTAATACTTCTGTATTGGCGATTTCACCTGTTTGTCCGTTTAATACATGATGTTTCTTCATCGCTCCTTGCATCCAGCTTCGATAAACCCGATTGGATGTAGCAATGGCGCCTGTTTTCAGTTTAATCGAGCTAATTTCCTTGTCGATATCCAAGGCATCCGCAACACCGATTGTCCAGGTCTTTTCCCCAGAAGACCACATTTTCATATCCCCTCCCCCGTCTATTAGTCCGAACTCAGGCGATATCTCTTGCTCAAGCCAATTCGCCAATTTTTCAATTGCATACCCTTTAGCAAATCCACCTAAATCAATTTCCTGCTGTGTCACCCTCAGTATTTGCTCATCACCTAGAAATTCAAATGGTTGCTCTGCCATTAGCGGTTTGTTTTGAAATGTCTTCCTTTTAGTTGAATCAAATGGGAAAGAATGATAGTAGCCATGATGTTCTAATTGACGTTTAAGATAGGGAGAAAATAAACCATTAGAAAATTGGTAATACCGATCCGCTTGCACTAAACAATCATATAGGAACGAACTAATGCGGAGCGTTTTTCCAATTTCTAAATTATTAAGTTGTGATAATTCATTATTTGATTGAAATCTTGACCATTCTTTTGCTACGTATTGAAGCCAATTCTCTGCTTTTTCTTTCCATACGAAATGAGCCCCTTTTGGCATAGCAATATAAAATTCAGTATTCATTATTTGTAAAGTTAGTGTATCCACACGACCCACTCCATTACGTTCTTTTCGTTTTGCGCTCGCTTTTGACAGCAGGTTGCCTTGTCACTTCAAAGTTTGTCCAATCTAGCTGTACTAGTTCTTTTTCTTTTTTTGTCATACTTCCGTGATCTACTTCCTGAACATTATTTGTGCGTGTAGAATCGGCTTCTGCTGGGCTGTTAATTTGGGATAGTATGGCTGCTGATAAAAGTAGCCCCGATGCCCCTAATACCCATTTAGCTTTTTTCGGATCTTTCATAGTGCTTTCCCCCTAATTCGTAATTGGCTGGCAGACAAACGTTTGGTTACTTTCTTGCCATTCAGCTATATAACCTAAGCCATTCGTTATTGTACTAATAGGTACATATAATTCTTCATTCACATAAAACGCTTGTGCAGGTGATGGTGCTTTCACATTGTTATCATATACAACGTTAGTTCCAGCACGGTAAATCAATTCATTTTTTTGATGTTGGATATTTAAAATCTTACTTGCTTTGTAAAAGGTTGCTTTTGCTCCTAAAGCTTGAGCTACTGCTTTTCCTGGCACAAAGAATTCCCCGTCTTTTGGTATTATAAAAAAGCTCAGCTCCTTATTTGTACCTTCTACCTTGAACGTAACCTTTTGAGAGCTTGTAAAAGGTAATACTTCTTTATCTGCTGCAACTGTTCGAGTCCAAATATTCCAAGTCCCTTTTGCACTTACAGCATCTTGAAAATAGTAAGTTTCACCTTCTTCTTCATCGTCATAGTAATAGTTCTCATCATCATCATCATCATCTTTATAGTCCTTATATTTTTTATACTTTTCTTGTTTTTTATCTTCATGTTTATGATCGTCTGCATGTACGACAACGTCATTTGTAACAAAACCCGCTAATATAAGAACTACAACAAGGCTAATTTTTTTCATCCTCATCTATAACACTCCTTTCCTTTGTCTTCATTCTAGGTTTTAAAAATGATACGAGACTGAATTTTTCAAACAATTTTTTACAGCTAAAAAAGCCATTCCTATGGACAGATTCCTCTGCACTTAGAAATGGCATTGTTCATTAGGCAATTATTTTAAGATTCCAATCAGAGTACTTAATCTTTTAATCAATGAAAATAGAAATACATTCACCCTTTGACAATCTTGCACTAGGTTTAATGATTTGATCATTTAATTGAATCATACCTTTTTCAATTTTTTTGATGATCTGTGATCGGCTCCAATCCTCAATTTGGTTTGCAAGCACTTTATCAATTCGATGTTTTCCTACCGCATCATCTAGTACAATGTGTATTATCTTTATTCCTTGTTCTGCTAAGCTAGATATCGCAATCGTTGACAAAATTAGAAATTCCTCTTTCTGGTCATCCACTTCAACAACATGCTCTGGGAACGTTTTATAAATAGCTAACTTTTTATTCCAAGTATGATTGTTTTCGCATTTATAAATTGCATATTGATAAATATTTTTTCCATTTGCGTTATGCCTTCGTACAGTTGTATCCGTAAAAACAGATATCGATCCACACATTTTACAGTGCTTCTTGACAGTTCGTTCTGGTAATTGAGAAAGCTTCCAGCGGAACGTAATAGTTAACATTAATCCTTCACCTCTTAAGATAAAGGTACGCAAGCGTCTATTTGGATATTTCGCTGTACAATGTGAAATTTCTTAAATAAATAAAAAAGGAGATCCTGCACAAGGACCTCCTGACACATTGAGACTACAGGGTTGCTCGGTTCCTTTGTAATGAAAAAATAGGCATACTACCCCCTTGGAAAAAAACATTGTTTTTTAAGGGGTATGCTATCCATTTTATTGATCATTACAAAGTAAAGTTTGGCATACGTGTTCTCCTGTATCCTTTCCACCCAAATAGAATTATCCTTATTTCACTATATAATTACATTTATATACAAATGGAAGGGTATTCAATTGTTGGATCTGCATAGAGCAAATTTTATCACACCTCGCCCATTGTCTTTATACACATAGCTACCTCCTATTTATATAAAGCCATTTCCGACTGAACATGACTGTAATTAACATTGTTTTCACACAAAAGAAGCAAGCAGTCCTAATTCTAAAAAAATTTAAATAGGATAAATACCCCCTTACTTTCCACAACCATACATATTATAGAAATAGAAAGGAGGAATATTTCATGGGATACTATTGCGGTGGCTCTTCAGGCGGCTATGGCGGTTCATCATTCGTTTTAATTGTCGTTCTATTTATTCTTTTAATTATTGTCGGCGCTAGTTTCATGTATTAATCTTCGGACCCTTTTTGCTCACAACAAAAAATAATAGGATATAGCTAATTAACTTTACACCTCCTTCTTTTAGGATCACTTTTATTTTAAAGTGATCCTTTTCATGTTAACTTGCCTGTAGAATTCAGAAAAAATCTATCCCTCTGCCTTCTTGAATTTCTTGTAATAGCATTCAATTACTTTATATTGTTAAAATGAACTGATTACTAATCACTTTTGAGTGTCACGCCCCTTTTCTAAAATTATTTAAGCATTGTATAGTTAATAATCAATATCCCTTTTGATTACGATGCATAGTATAAATTAAAGAAGGGGGGGAATTTATTATGTCTCAAAATTGTGGGAGTGGTAGTGGTGGCGGTTATGGTACAGGTTCAGCATTCGCGCTAATTGTTGTTCTATTCATTCTTTTAATTATTGTCGGCGCTAGTTTCATGAAATATTAATACCCAATACCGCCACAAATGCTCATAACTTGTGTAAGGTAATACTAATGTAACCTTACAACTTCAAATCTGTACTAAGGGTCACAATCCTCCGGTGACCCTTTTATACTTCCTCTCCCAATGTTCAGCGCCTAAAATTACGTTCATAATCATCTAATGCTATTTTTTTCAACATTTTACTAAGGCATCCTAAGATAAATATAGCAACTCTTTTTGACAACTTTACATATTATAAAGTATAAGAAAGGAGGGATTTACTATGTCTGAATATTGTGGTAGTGGTAGTGGATATGGCAATGGCTCAGCATTTGCGCTAATTGTTGTTCTATTCATTCTTCTAATTATTGTTGGCACTAGTTTCATGAGATATTAATACCTAATACCGCCACCTATACTGCTCATAACTATTAGGATAATACAAATTTAGACTTAAAATTATCCTCCCAACTAAATCTCAACAAGGGTCACTATCCTCCGGTGACCCTTTAATATTTCCTCTATCTATGCATACTCAACTTTCAATGGCATCAAAATAAGCCACTTCATTGATATGATAGATTTTAATTGTTGATTAAATGGACTACACTTTTCATTATCAATTAACCTAAGGCCTCAACAGAATTCTTCCAACCGAGTTTCTATCTTCCATTCTAGAATGCACCTTGGCTGCATCTTTTAAGGGATACGCATGATCTATTTTTATTGGATTCAGTCTTTGTTTACGTAATAAAAATATCAGTCACCATTGGTAAAACTACGTGCTCCGTTAGTGAAATTTCTTATACTTTATCTGTAAAACGCCCTTTCTCCTACACTTGACTTAGCCGATTCTGGCTACTATCATAATATAAAATCCATACAGCAATCTGAAAGAATTCAAATAATTGTATAAAAAGGTGTTATCATTAGGATAAACAAACCTATTTAGCCATGCTTCAATTGAGTTTACAAAACTGAACAGAAATAAATAATTTGAGTTTTCGTGGGTGATCATTTGAAGATTTCAATAGAAAAAATAAGCCAAGAATTCGAAGAAGAGATTCTTATTAAGTGTCATGAAGTTGATGACGAAATAAATGAAATCATTAGCAAGCTGAAAATTGAAACCCCTATTTTACTTGGAAATCAAAATGATCGTATTCACCGCATTCAGCTAAATAATATTTATTATTTCGAGGCAGTCGAGGGAAAAGTTTTTATTTACTGCAAGGACAACGTTTTTGAGGCAAAACAAAAACTATACGAGTTAGAAGAATTATGTAAAGGAAAAAACTGTTTTCGCGCATCGAAATCAACCATTTTGAACATCACCAAAATTTCATCTGTTTATCCGACCATAAGTGGTCGATTCGAAGCGGTGCTGGATAACGGAGAACGCGCTGTTATTTCAAGGCAGTATGTGCCTGTCCTAAAAAAAATGCTTGGTCTGTAAAGAGGGATACATATGAATTTTTTTGAATTTCTGCAAAAGATCATTAAGAATTTCTTTATCATCTTCGCATCCATAATCATGATTATTACTTTGTTGCGTCAAATGTTTTATCCTGATATGCCCTTTGATTTGAAATCAATTTATATCATTATGGCATTTGCATTTTTAAGTGCATTAACCTTTATGTTCTCCTAACGATCTAAGCGAGAAGAAAATGCGAATAAGGATTATTATTCATTTCTTCACTTTGGAGATTCTATTGATTGCCATTAGCAGCGCTTTTAATCTTATTAATAGCACATCAGAAATAATCATTCTTGCACTGCAAATTGCCGTAATCTATATTATTGTTCGTCTACTATCATGGCAAAATGATAAAAAAGATGCAAAAAAAATCAATGAAAAACTAAAGGCATTTAAGAAGGATTTTTAGTCATAAATAATAAGCAGTTGTTGTCTATAACAAATTATTTTTGCGGTAAGCATTAGAGCTTGCCGTTTTTTTGCATCTTATTGGCCTGTGAATACAGCTTACCATTTTTCCATATACATCCTTCCATCCGTTTCGTATGATGATTTTACAAAAAAAATTTTCCAATGAGGTGGAGTTATGAATATGGGAATTTTACTTTTATTAGTCGATTTGATTTTCGAGATTACCTTTGCCATCTATTGCCTTTCAACTAAGCAAAACCACAAAAAAATAAAGAATTGGATTAGAATTGCTGTATGTATTATATTTGTACTACTTACTGTTTCATCGGTGATTGACTGGGCTTTCCGCTGGATAATGCTTGCTATACTACTTTTCTTATTAGCCGTAAATGGGACTGTTTCTCTTATTCTTAACAAAATAAATATCAAACCATACAAAACTTCTAACATTGTGTGGAAGTCCATTATGATGATATTGACATTTGCATTAGCACTCTCACCTGTAATTATCTTTCCACAACACCCATCACCAAAAGTGACAGGAAAATATGAAGTCGTAACCACTACTGACACATACATTGACAAGAATCGTATTGAGGAATTTACTGACAACGGGGACAACAGATTTGTTAATGTAGAATTTTGGTATCCCAAAAATGCAGATGGAACATACCCTTTATTGGTGTTCTCACACGGGGCATACGGTATCAAGACAAGCAACAGTTCTACCTATACTGAGCTGGCAAGCCACGGTTATGTAGTCGTTTCAATCGATCATCCCTATCACTCCTTCTATACTCGTTCAGAGGATGGGACAGTAGTTATGATCAATTCAGATTTTAGTCATGAAGTCACAAATATGAATAAAGGCGTTTACTCGAATGAAGAAATGTACAATCTCATTCAAAAATGGATGAAATTACGAACAGACGATATGAATTTTGTCATTGATACGATCCTTAAAAAGTCAAAAAATGATAATAACCCCCTTTATCAACAAATCGATACAGAGAAAATTGGTGTATTCGGGCATTCTATGGGCGGTGCTGCAAGTGTGCGGTTAGGCAGAGAGCGTAATGATATAAGTGCAGTTGTAAATATTGATGCCCCGTTCTTTAGTGAGCTTGTTTATAAGAAAGAAATGGATGATTTTGTAGCTAACAGCAAAGACTTTACGCCCCATCTTCTTAACATTTATTCTGACGATGTATGGAGACAGCTTGAGAGAAACTCCATTTATATAGCAAACAACCCCAAAAATGAACACTTCAAAGAAGCATATACTGTGCATTTTCAAGGGGCGAAACATTTAAGCTTGACTGATTTACCCCTTTTCTCTCCTATACTGGCAAATATTATACAAGGAGGAAAAGCCGATATTGCTCAATCTTACTGTATTGAAACTGAAAATGAACTAATTCTTAAATTTTTTGACTTTGAATTAAAAGGAATCGGCCATTTCACTCACAAAGAGACCTATTGAACAAAGTTTCTACCGTATTTTCATCGTTAATTAGGATACGGCGATTACCCCAGTTTATTACTGGGTTTTTTTAACTGTTCAATAATTAATAAATTACGAGGTAATATACAGTTAATGTTAGCTGGTATTAACTCTGCCTTAGGATTATTTTATTCGAATAATAAAACATCTTCTGTACAGACTACTTTCAGGAGGTGAAATCCATGAATAACAACAACCAAAACTTTAACTCGATGAACGAAGAATTTGGGAATGAGACTGATGTTCAACAAATTAAACAACAAATCCAACAGGCAGAAGCTAACAAAAATCAAGCTTCTGGTTCAGTAAACTCGATGAACGAAGAATTCGGGAATGAGACTGATGTTAATCAAATTAGACAACAAATCCAGCAAGCAGAAGCTAACAAAAATCAAGCTTCTGGTCAATTTGCAAATAAAAACAGTACAAAATAAATTGATACTCATCATCCAGAACCGGCAACCTTTATTTCTGCCGGTTTATACTATTTTAATCATCATCCCCTAAATCTACCCAGAGAATTTTATCTTTAATATGGTTAAAATAATTCTTATCATGCGTAGTATCATCACTATCTAATCATAATAACTCGCCGTTAAGAGGCTAGGATAACACTGGTTCAAAACTATAAAAAGCACGAGAAATCAATATTAGAAACATTGATCTCTCGCGCTTTTCTGATGTGACATTATGAAAATAAAACTCTTAAATATCAATTCAACTGCTTGTATATGGTACTAGTTAATTAGATTCTACATCTGCATCTTTCGAGTAATTATACTTAGAAGGATCCACTGGCGTATAATCTGTTGGCGTATAGAATCTCAATAAGTCACCATTCACTACTTTATCTGATAGATGCAGTTTAAGATCTACTTGATCTTTGATAGTTTTCGCAAGCTCTAATTGACTATCATCTAGTAGTAAACCTGTTTTATTATCATAAAATTTCCCATTAATTGAGTAAATCGTAGGGCTGACAAAATCGCTATTTCTAAATGGTACAATTTCATCATGCTCTTTTGATAATAAGTCTGAACCAAATTGAACAAATTTTTGCGTATCAATTCCTAGTAAATGTAATAGCGTTGGAAGAAGGTCTGTTTGACCACCATAAGCATGGTTAGTCCCACCTTGCATTCCTGGAACATGTATAAATAATGGTACGCGTTGCAAATTAGCACTTTCATATGGTGTAATTTCTTTTCCAATGACTTGTTCCATCGCATCATTATGATTATCTGAAATTCCGTAATGGTCACCATAAAGAACGATCATCGTATTATCATATAAACCTGATTCTTTTAATTGGTCGAATGCTTGTTTGATTGCTTCATCTGCATAACGTGCTGTTTGGAAATAATTATCTACACTTGAATCTCCAGTATTAGCTTTATCAATTGTAACTAAGCTTTGATCCATTTTATAAGGGAAGTGGTTCCCTACCGTAATTAATTTCGTATAAAAAGGTTGTGGTAACGAACTTAAAAGATTTTCAGATTGTTTAAAGAATGGTTTATCTAACAATCCGTATTCAGCCATGTTTTCTGTAGAACCAGTATCATAATAACTAGCATCAAAGAAGTGATCGAATCCAAATGATTTATAAATTTCATTTCGATTCCAGAAGCTTCCGTTGTTACCATGGAATACAGCAGATGTATAACCATAATCTTTTAAAATACTAGGAGCTGCTTGGTACGTATTTTGTGCTTTAGTAATATAAGCAGATCCTTGTGGTAACCCAAATAAAGAATTTTCCAGCATAAATTCTGCATCAGAAGTTTTACCTTGACCTGTCTGATGGAAGAAATTATCAAAATACATTGTATTCTTATCTTTTGCTAATGAATTTAAGAAAGGTGTAACTTCTTCACCGTTTAATTTATAGTCGATTAAAAAGTTTTGGAATGATTCTAAATGTAAATAGACGACGTTCATTCCTTTTGCTGCACCAAAATATTCTGCATTGGGTTTGGCGTAGTTAGATTTTGTATAGTTCATCACTTCTGTAATATCACTACTATCCGCCAAAGCTCTCTGTGAAGATGCTTTCATCGTTTCTACTGAATCATAAATCGTATAGTTGTACATTCCTAGATATTTCACAATATAGTTTCTATCAAAACCTCGAGATAATAATTGCGGACGATCAGCTTCAGCTAGTCCTAAATTTAGGACGGATATTGCCAATGCAAATGCAATGATTGCCGTTGCTTTTTTATATCCTAAACGATTAGACTCTTTTTGTACTTTTCTTGAGAATCGTAGGTAAAACATTACAAATACATCTACAAAGAACAAGATATCATAAGGTTTTAGTAAAGAAAGAACACTACCACCTAAATCTCCGAAGTTCTGCGTTTGGGTAACAGTAGGTAATGTTATGAAATCACTAAAAAATCGGTAATAAACAATATTAGCATATAAAACAATAGACATCAGAGTGTATACTACAACTAGTGATGTATATTTTCTCTTTCCACTAAATAAAAATGACAATCCTAGAAATAGCATTGCGGAACCTAGTGGATTTATTAGTAAAAGGAATTGTTGAAGTACTCCTTCTACTCCTAGTTTAAATTGTGCTGTTTGAGCGATGTATGTTTTCATCCATAACATTAAAACAGCTAATAAATATATCCCTAAAAATTTATTTAAAAGGCCATCTTTTTTACTTAATAAATTTTTCATTTTTACACCTCTTTTACTTACTTAACAATCAATTATGCCTGCGTGAAGGCCGAAACGATGTCGGTTATTTCGGTAATGCCACAGGACGTAGCGTTTTTACCGATGCAGGTCACTAGCCGTTATCGCATACGATGATTTTAAGCTAACATTCTATATTAACTTAGATTATAAGTATTTCATTTAAAAAATGTTACTTCACAATAGCTTTTTTCGCAGCTAATGTAGCTTACTCCCCATTTAGAATTCTGTCAAGTTGTTAAATATAATTGAAGCCAGCTAGTACATTACTCCCTACTTTTGTAAACCTCTTTCATAAAAACCCCCAGCATATGTTATTTTTTCAACTAACATTTACGGGGTATATAGGAATACCTCATTGTATATTAAAATGTTTATTCATATTTCCAATTTATTAGGAATAAAAGAAACATTCAGATAGCAGTATTTTCTAGTTTCTTTTACTTTAACTATTACATTCGTCATGGATTGCAATCTTCAAATACAAAATACGGTTCATTTTAGGACGAGTGACCTTTAATAAATTTTCAACAATAGTAATTCTAAAACACAATTTTAGTTTTAACAATTAATTTTGATGACATGTACCTTATAATTTTGTAAGTTTTAATTCAATAAATTTAAACTAATGTTACTGAACATTAAAGGTTAAATAAATCCAAACGCAAATCTTTTAATAATAAATCCATTAATGGTAAAAACACCATTATCATTTTAAATTATTCGAATTTTTTTAACCCTCGATTTTGTTGTCAAATGATCGGTGATCGTCTACTTTTTGTTTTCATAGTAGTTCAAATATTTAATCTCCATATTTTTCAAGTAACCTTTTCACCACTCTTTTCTTTTATAAGGGAATTAATCTCATCCCAATGTATCTTTACAGGCAGATGTAGAAAAGCGTTCCTGTAATAACAGGAACGCTTTTCTACTCTTCCCTTATAAAATTCCCACTTTAAAGATTAGTTGCTTTTTCATGAAATTACCAAGTTAAATCATTTAAGAATGTAAGAATATCTTTGTTCACGTCGTTAATGTCGGTGCCTATTGTCATTAAATGTTTAGAGTTCGGATACCCTTTTATTGTTTTTTGATTTGTTGCAACGCTTTGAAAAATCACCTCTGCACTCTCTTTATACAATGGTTCATCTAATTCACCATATAATATACGAATTGGTGAGGTTAAAAGTCTTAGTTTATTCATCGTTGTATTAATTAGCTGTTGGAACTCAATTAATGAATCGATAGACATATTCTGAAGACGTTTCAATTCTAAATTTATTTGCTCTTCATTTTTCCCTTCAAGTTGTTTGTATCCTTTTGCATAATGAAAGACACGCTTTTGGAGAAAAGCCGCTTCCCTATTTGTTGGCACTGACATTGTGACAACACCATTAATCTCCAACTCTTGACCAACTTTTAATGCAAACACACCACCAAGAGAAAGACCAATCACAGCTATTTTTTCAAAACCTTCATCCTTCAACAATTGGTACCCGTTTAGGACATCTTGCCACCAATCTGATGGTCTATATGTGAGAAGTTCTTCTGCTGTTAAACCATGCCCACTATATAATGGTGCGTAGCAAGAATAATTGTTCTTTTGTAAATACTTCCCTAACTTCTTCATATCAATAGTATTGCTAGTAAAAGAATGCAATAGTAAAACGGCCTTCTTTCCACCTTTATAGAAAAAAGGCTTAGGGGGTACTATTTTCATCATTATTTAAAATACCTCACTAACATATTCTTAGGTTTTAATTAAGTAAATGAACATCGAATTTTTACAATTCCCTTAAAGTATAACATCATGCGTTATTGAACTAAACCGCTCCATTAGGATTATACGGTCAGCAAAATATTTATGGTTGACCATTTTTAGAAATGTATAAAATCACTTTTTAAAAATACTAATAAATTTATTTTTTCAAACAATCATGTTGCACACACTTTTACTAAAAAATATAGTCTTATATAATTAAGGCCTTTTATTTAAACTTTTATATTAGTAGTAAATAACTGTATTGAAAGGTGTGCTATTGTGGCAAAAGGCTTCAAAATTGAATTACCAAAATTACCATTACATTTAGAAAAAGCGAATTTTCAAGATATTTATTATGAAGAAGAACCATATTTATCAAACTGCATGATCTCTAACACTGTAATTGATAACGAGGATGTCGAAAGACTAATTTTATCAAAAGTTATTTTTAAAAATGTAAGATTCATAAATGTTACTTTTAGAAAAATTGATTTGACTGATGTAATTTTTGAAAACTGTGATTTATCTAATTCCAGCTTTTGTGAAGGCATCATACATCGAGTCAAATTTGAAAACTGTAAAATATTAGGGCTAGATTTTTCAGAATCTAATTTAGGAAACGTTTCTTTTGAAAATTGTATTGCAAATTTATGTAACTTTTCTGAGACTCGTTTAAAACAAGTAATATTCGATAATTCAAATCTACAGGGTGCGAACTATTATGAATGCTCTTTTAATAAGGTAATATTTTCTCAAAGTGATATTAATGATGTTGATTTTTCGCAAACGTCACTAAAAGGCATTGATATTAGCACATGTAAATTTGAAAGACTTAATGTTACGTTGGAAAGCTTGAAAGGCTGTGAAGTATCCTCGGAACAAGCGGTTGGATTTGCTTCATTGTTAGGATTAAAGGTTAAAGCTTAAAACTGATAAAAATTCAATTTACATTTCTTAGCTGTAGCGTGAAACGACGCCGCGGCTATTTTACACCCGCTGAAAAGTAGCTTAAATCCACATCCATCTGACCAACTATAGAGGTGGGAAACTTCCGCAACAGACGTTGTGCTTTCGCTTAAGACAGTTGCTGAAAGAAATTAAATCTAGTTTCTCAGGCTATGAACTATACAAACAACGTCATCACGACATATAAATAGTAATGTAAAGCTAATTTAGCCTTACACCTCCGAATTTTGTTACTGAGGGTCACTCCTATCCCAAGTGACCCTTTTTATAGTTTCTTCCCTCTAGGTGTTCAGTAGGGAAAAAGCCGATTTTCTTTATGAAAGATCGGCATATTGCTTGATTATTTGCTTTAAAAAATTAAAAGTTCTCCTTTATTATTAGCAAAAACTACAGTCTAAAAATAATATTTATCTGTTATAGTCGGTGATCCTTTTGGAAGTTTAGATAAAAATGGCTTGCATCGTTGTATACTCCAAATTCATATCCTTGCTCCTTATAAAATTTAATGATATCAGGAAGAGCTTGTAACGTTTGTGGTTTTTCATGCATCAAAACAACTTCTACATCTTCTGTTGTTTGTCTTTTTACATTTTCTGTAATTTGATTTGGATTATCTTTTAATTCCCAATCACGAGAATCAATTGTCCAATCCCACACCCTTATTTCAGATTCTGCAATTTGATTGCGAATTTCTTTACTCTCCAATCCTGGTACAGACCCATACGGTGGGCGAACTAGTTTAGGATTTGTACCGGTAATATCATATATAAGCGCTAACGTTTCTTTCATCTCTGGTACGAATTGTCCTTTTTTATATAGCTTATCACTATTATGTGACATACTATGTGCACCAATATAATGTCCCTCTATTACTGCTCGCTTTACACTTTCCTGATAATTTGTATTTTGCTAATTACTTCCTATCATAAAAAATGTTGCCTTAATATTTTGTTCCTTTAATACTTCTAAAAATTGACTTGTTAATGTGGTAGGACCGTCATCAAATGTTAAATAAACAACTTTCTCGACTGGCTTTTTATCAGGGCTTTCTTGCTTCTTTGGTGATGCTTCATATAGTTCTTTTTCATGTTGTTGCATATTTGCTGGAATAGAGTTTAACTTTCCAATAAAAAAGAATATGAAAAAAGATATTGCTAGAACAATTCCTAGGGATTTTACTACCTTTATTACATTTATTTTATTCTTTGATTCTTTCATTATTTGTCTATCCTCTCTCTATTAATTATTACTTGTTATAAAGCTGAACCTTTTCTATTAGATTTATTATCTTCAAATGTTTATTACAATAAATAGTCTATTGGAGATAGATAAAGATAAAATGCAGATAATATCTAAGTAAGTTAAAGAATAGTTTCATTTACACTTATGTCATTACAATTTGTAATCAATACAAACAAAATAAAAATACTATTCTTCCTGATTATAAAAATTTGAAAGAATAGTATTTTTTATAAGTTAGTTAAATAAAAATTTTGCCATTCACTATACTTATTTTCGTTTTCTCCTAGAATTTTGTTGAACTCATTCCTTGGATTAAGCATATCAATCTAATTATTAACTACTTTTATTTATTCCAATTCATTATTTTCCTATCAACTAAGGGATTATGATTTTTAATTCTTTACTTACATCTTGCCTGACTGTGCGTGAGAAAGTGTCAATGTTGTACAATTGCTATGGTAACTCCTAATGCGCTATCCAGGTAACTGAAGATAGTGATACATCTCGAAAGATTACATTTGGATTCTGAACTATACGCCTTTTCTTTTTATTATCATGGTAGTACAGATCCACTGGCTAACGATCTATTAACACGTTCATTTACTATAGAAAATATTGATTCTTCTAATAGTTAAAACTACCTTATTTTAATTCTTTAATTTACCTCAATCTAATCTGCATTTAATCTTTATCTCCATCTATTAACTTATATTCAGAACGATTTGCAAAACACTTTATATGCAAAGCCTAGACAAGACATAATACGAAAGGAAACTGTCTATGATAAAAAAACTGATTACAATCCCATTGTTAGGAATTACCGTCTTATCGGCTTGCGGAAATCTCGATAGCGAGAAAAAAATCACTAAATCGGATTATTCTTCCACAATGTTTGAAAAAGAATCCTCCCCTGTGTCTAATATAGATACTTCTACATTTGGATCCGTTTTTAGAACAAGTGTATTTTTAGGAGATTCAATAACAGATGGACTTCATGATCTTGATTTATTGGACGAGGCTAACGTAGTAAGTGCTATTGGGAAATCACTTGGAGATGCTCATAAAGATGTTGAACAAGTAGTTAACCAAAAGCCGAAAAATATATTTATTTTGCTTGGACTATGTAATCTTATCGATACAAAAGAATCTGCTATAACTCAATACTCTCAACTGATTCAAGAAATAAAAGAAAAATTACCTGACACAAAGATAAATATCCTATCGATTACACCCGTTACACCGGAACGTGCACAGAAAGAAATGCGCTATCAAAATATTAATGATTTTAATGAAGGTTTTAAAACGTTAGCGAAAAACGAACGAGTAAATTTCATCGACTTATCTCCGATATTCAAAAATAGTAAAGATCTGTATGTGAAGGACGGTATACATTTTAAGCCTGAATTTTACTCAATTTGGTTGGAGTACTTAAAAAATCAAATGAAATAAACCCTTAAAGGCATAAAAAATCGTATTTATTATATAAAACTAATACAAAAGGAAGCGAACTATTGCTACAAGCAACAATTCGCTTCCTTTTTAATTATCACAATACATATTCTCTAAATTAAATTTGCATAATAACAACATTAAATTTTTTTGTTCCTTTCCTTCACTTTGTCTATTCTTTAAATGATTTATATCTTATCTGCATCTTATCTTTATCCAAAAGCATTAATCTATATTTTGTAAACGCCAGATGCTTATGCAAACGACTATCGCTTACAAAAAATATGATTTGAGAGGAAGAAAAAGATGTTAAAGAAAGTATGTATTTGTCTAATGATGGGGGCTATTGCACTAACCTCCGCAGCCTGTGCAGAAAAGGGAACTGAAAAAACTTCGAATACAGTCACACAAAATACCTCGCATGAAAAAAAACCGGAAGACATATATAAATCTATTTTTAAAAATAGTTTATTTTTTGGAGATTCTGTTACAGAAGGACTTAATTATCAAGAATTAATCGATGATACAAATGTTATCGCTGACGCAGGTAAAGTTACAGTTATGGCATTAGAGGGGGATGTTGACAAAGTAGTAGAAAGAAACCCTGAACATATTTTTATGAGTTTTGGAATTAATGATTTACTGATGCCAATGGATCTTGAAGGAAACCCTATCGATAATCCAGTCAAGTATTCATTAGATAATTATTCAATACTAATACAAAAAGTAAAAGAAAAGCTTCCTAATGTAAAAATACACATTTTATCTGTAACACCTGTTACGGATAAAGCATTACAGGAGTTTCCACAATATATACACATTGATGAATATAATGCGAAACTTAAAGAGTTAGCAAAAGCTGAAAAAGCAGAATACATTGATCTATCTCCGATTTTTGATAAAAATACAGAATTACATGATGAAGATGGAGTACACTTTAAAGCTAATTATTATACGCAGCTACTCGACCTTGTAAAAATTTCTGTTAAGTAGTGTCCATATTTAAAAATTTACAGTCTAGAGGGACTGTAAATTTTTAAAAAGTAAGTTTAACTATTTAGGAGGTGACGAATCTTGGTATTCAGCAGCTTAATTTTTCTTTTTGTATTTTTACCATTAACAATTCTTTTATATTATATATCCCCTAAGTTTCTTCGGAACTTTGTATTATTTATAGTCAGTCTAATTTTTTACGCCTGGGGTGAACCAGTATATATAGTCATTATGATATTCTCCACCCTATTTGACTATGTGAATGGAGTACTTATAGACAAATATAGAAGTCGCAAGGGTATTACAAAAGCTATATTCATTAACTCAATCATAATAAATTTAGGATTACTTGGATTCTTCAAATATTATGGTTTCGTAGTGGACAACATCAATACCCTTTTCAACTTAAATATTCACGTTGAGACTCTCCCTCTTCCAATAGGAATCTCTTTCTATACATTCCAAACGATGTCTTATGTGATAGACGTATATTTAGGTAAAGTACATGCACAAAGAAATATTATTTCTTTCGGTACTTATGTAACAATGTTCCCACAACTTGTCGCAGGGCCTATTGTAAAATACAGCGATATTGATAAACAATTACAAGATAGAAAAGTAACATTAGATCGTTTTGGCGAAGGAATGGAGCTATTTATTAGAGGTCTTGCACTAAAAGTACTATTAGCTAATAATATAGGACTTCTTTGGACGAGTGTTAAATCAACCTCTATGTCAGACCTAACTATTTTAACAGCATGGATTGGGATTATTGCATTTGCCTTCCAAATTTATTTTGATTTTAGAGGATACTCGGCTATGGCTCAAGGTTTAGGGAAAATGTTTGGTTTTGATTTTCCAGAAAACTTTAACTATCCCTATATATCGAGAAGTGTCACCGAGTTTTGGCGTAGATGGCACATTTCACTAGGCTCTTGGTTTAGAGAGTATGTATACATCCCTCTTGGGGGAAATCGGGCAGGACTACTCAAACAGCTTAGAAATTTGTTAATAGTATGGTTCTTAACAGGATTATGGCATGGAGCTAGCTGGAATTTTGTTGTTTGGGGGCTGTACTTCGGATTATTTGTAACACTAGAAAAGCTATTTCTTTTAAAATGGCTTAAAAATAGAATGCGTATTATTGCACATGTGTACACACTTATTATCGTATTAATTGGATGGGTATTTTTTGAATTTGATAACTTATCAGTAGCAATTAGTTTCATCGGAACAATGTTTGGCTTTAATCAAACTGCTTTCTTGGATAATAATACACTCTATTATCTATCAACTAATTTTATGCTATTTTGCATCTTAACTATTTGTTCAACACCATTCCCCAAAAAGGCACTTGTTTATATAAGAGAACAATTGAAATTGCCAGGCGCTATTTGCATGCCAATCTTTTATGTAATATTAGTAGTTCTTTCAACTGCATATTTAGTAAACGACACTTATAACCCATTCCTATATTTTAGATTTTAATTTTTATCTATATCATATTTAGTTGAAAGAGGTGAGTTATTTGAATACTTATGAAAAAATATACAAACGTATAATGGCATGTTTGTTGTCACTGTTTATAGGTGGAATGTTCACTATTAATTTATTAACTCCAAACAAATCATTTTCAGATTCAGAGAATAGAAACTTAGAACAGTTACCCGCGTTCTCTATTCAAAATCTTTTAGATAAAAAATTCACTCCTAGCTATGAAAAATATATTTCTGACCAGTTTGCATTTAGAGATTTTTGGATCAGCATGAAATCTGATATAGATCGAACAATCGGTAAAAAAGAAAATAACGGAGTGTATATCGGTAAGAATGGTTTTTTATTTCAAAAATTTAATAAACCTGAAGATCAAGATGTGAAAAGTAAAATTGAAGCAATCAATAATTTTCATCTTGCAAATCCAAATGTGCAAAAACACGTAATGTTGGTACCTACGGCAATTAGTATTTTAGAAAATAAACTTCCTAATTATGTTTCGCGTGTTGATGAGGTTACGTATATTGATAAAGTAAAGAAATCCTTGAATAAGGGAATTAATTTTATTGATGTATATCCAATATTGAGTTCAAAAAAGAATGAATATATATTTTATAAAACCGATCATCATTGGACTACTAAAGGCGCATATTATGCCTACCTAGAGTTGAGTAAAAATATGAAATTTACTCCTATCCAAAAAGGGTCATTCAACATAAAAAAAATTACGAATAGTTTCTATGGTTCACTATATTCAAAAGCAGGTTTTAGACATATAGATCCGGATAGCATTGAAATATACGAGCCTAAGGAAGCTATCAAATACAAAGTGGAGTATGTCGATGAAGCTAAAACCTCTCAATCCCTTTATGAGATGAATAACATTAAGAAAAAAGATAAATATACTGTCTTTTTCAACGGAAATCATCCATTCGTGAAGATAACAACTGAAAATACGAATGGAAAAAAATTATTAGTTGTAAAAGATTCTTATGCAAATACCTTACTTCCCTTTTTACTATCACATTTTAGTGAAATTCATATAATTGATCTTAGATACTATACCGATAACCTAAATATGTTCATACAAAAAAACAAAATCGAAGAAATGCTACTGCTTTACAATGCAAATACTTTCTTTGAGGATTCATCTATAACTGATTTAAACGACAAGGAGAATTAAACCTATGAGAAATATAATAAAATCTTTTAATATAAAATCTGTTATTACTATTTTTGCTTGCACAATTACACTAGTAGTTTTAAGTGGTTGTTCTGTAAAACAAGAAACATCTGATAACCCTTCCGCTATAGAAATAGGAAAACAAATAAAACAAACTACAAATATAGAAGAAATGAAAGAAGGAGATCATAAAAAACTTCAAAAGTTATATAACATTAATGCTGATGAAGTGGACAGTTTTGTTCTTTTTACTGCCCCTACAAACATTAATGCTGATGAAATAACTGTGATTAAAGTAAAAGATATGAAAAATGTAGACACCATGAAAGAGAAAATTTCAAATAGAATCGAAAAAAAATCAAAAAGTTTTAAAGACTATTTACCAGAAGAATATTTCCTAATAGAAAAACATGTCTTGAAAACAAAAGATAGCTATATTCTCTTAGCAATTTCAAAAGACTCTGATGAAATAGAAAAAACATTTGATAAAGCCCTTAAATCGAGTAGGAGGGAGTGATTAGCTCCCGACCTCTCACACCACCGTACGTACGGATCCGTATACGGCGGTTCAATT